>CAZCDP010000089.1:0-6166 GCA_964497675.1 uncultured Candidatus Epulonipiscium sp. | reverse complement strand
TACGATGAAGAAGAAAAGATAAATGAATTTTATATGAATTTTTTTATTCGTCAATCTGATGGAACAGGCTACAAACGAGTGGAAGAAGTTCATTACGAAAAGGCATATAGTATCGATACAATAAAAAGGTTACTTGCAGAAAGCGGTATGGAACTGGCAGGTATTTATGATGCTTTTACCTTTGACAAACCAAAAGAAGATAGCCAGCGTATTTATGTGGTGGCACGAGAAACAATGAAAACAGAAATTTGTGACGTATTTCAGGAGGTAATGGAACATGAGTGATTATATTGTTAGAGCATTGGCAGGTGACGGCGCAATTCGTGCTTTCGCAGCTACCACAAAAGATACGGTACAAAAGGCAAGAGAGGTACATCATACTTCCCCGGTGGCTTCTGCGGCATTGGGTAGGATGCTGACTGCGGCGGCCATGATGGGTACTATGCTGAAGGGGGACAAAGACTTGGTCACCTTACAGATTCGAGGGCTTGGTCCGCTGAAAGGCGTTGTGGTTTCCGGTGACAGCAAAGCAAGGGTAAAGGGGTATGTGTTTAATCCCAATGTGGATATTCCCAGCAAATACCCGGGCAAGCTGGATGTCGGCGGTGCAGTTGGTGAGGGATATATGAGTGTAATCAAAGATATTGGATTAAAGGAACCCTATGCCGGAAGGATTCAGTTAGTATCCGGTGAAATCGCCGAAGATTTGACCTATTATTTTGCCCAGTCGGAGCAGATACCTTCTGCTATTGGTCTTGGGGTTCTTGTGGATGTAGATACCTCCATCAAACAGGCGGGTGGTTTTATCATCCAGCTTATGCCTGATGCTCCCGAAAGTATGATTTCGAAACTGGAAGAAAAACTGAATACCATACCTTATGTAACCAATCTTTTGGAGGAAGGAAAGACGCCTGAGGAAATCCTCGCTGTAATTTTGGGTGATATGGAGCTTAAAATTTTGGACAAGGTTCCTGCGGAATTCTACTGTAACTGTGATAAAAAGCGGGTGGAAAAAGCGCTGATTAGTATTGGCAGAGAGGAACTGGAAAAAATCATTCGAGAAGATAAAAAGGCAGACTTGCATTGCCATTTTTGCAGTAAGGAGTATCATTTTACAGAAGAAGAGTTGAAAAAGCTTCTGGAAAGTGCCAAATAATGCAAAAGAAGGGCAATAAAGGGGATGAGGGTCATCAGAAGGAGTTTTTCGGTGGCGGCAAAAGCTGTCATTATCAGAGAAGACAAGGTTTTGCTGTTACGCCGTTCCAAAGAAGAGATGAAAAGTAGCTATATGAACAATCATGAGCAATGGGATTTGCCCGGCGGGGGTATTCGTTATTTTGAAAAGGCAGAGGAAGGTCTTTTGCGGGAAATTGACGAAGAAACAGGACTGAAGGTTACAATTCTTAAGCCCTTGTGTCTTTTTGATGCGATTAAGCCTTATATTCATTTATGTGTTTTTACATATATTTGCTGCTATGAAGGTGGCGAGGTACAGTTGAGTGAAGAACATGATAGGTTTTACTGGCTGACGCTCCCGGAAGTGGAAAAAGAAAACTTGCCGTTTTGGTTGAAACGTGATTTTAAAAATGCGTTTGCTGAATACATGATGTTGAAATAAGAAGAAAACGGGAACGTCCGAAGGACGACTTTTGCAACAGGCAAAAGTGCTTGACCAGCCCGTAGTACAGAAAATGCTGATTTCTAGGAGCATAGTCCTTGGAAATCAGCGTTTTAACATACGGTACCTATTTTAAGATGTTTTGTGGTTCAAATAGAGTGTATTCTATGAAAGCAGTTTTTATTTTGTCAAAATTGGATTTGTGGATGAAAGCAGTCAATTTTAAGAAAATGTATGATATTAACATAAGCTGCCCCATAAAGAATGGCATCATCATTCATTTTGGAAAGGCGGATGGAATCGGTGATTTCCATTCGAGGCAGAAGCAGGGCTTTAATATCGTTCAAAAGTTCCGGAAAATCAGTGGTAAGCCGACTGTTTAATAAAATGATTTCCGGGTTGTAGAGATTAAGAAGGTTGTTGATGCCCGCTGCCATGATTTTTACAAATTGGCCAATAATATAAAGTGCATCTTTATCTTTGTTGCGATAAAGGTAACAAAATTGTTCAAAAGAAATTTTTTCCCGTCCCTTCCGCTCAGCCAAATCCTTTAGTAATGCCCGCTGGGAAGCATATTGCTCCAGACAACCTTTATTTCCACAGGGACATTGCCGTCCGTCCAGTTCAATTATGGTGTGGCCGAATTCACCGGCATACCCATTGGTACCAACATAAAGCTGGTTATTGAGTACCATGCCAAGACCGATACCACTATGTATATAGATAGAAGCAATATTTTCCACTTTTGCAGAATAGACGTTTTCACCCATAACTGCCAGATTGGCTTCATTATATAAATTTACGGGAATATGATAGCGTTCTTTTAGGATACCTGCAATATCTGTATTGTGCAGATTATAGTATGGTGTAAAAATAATTTTATTATTGTGGGTAACTCCATGGATAGCAATCGTTATGCCTACCAGACCGTAGGTGGATTTTTTCGTATCATATAAGCAATGGTCAATCACACCAGTCAAAAGCTCTATAACATGGTTTTCGTACCCATCCTCTAGGTCGATGGATTCATGAAAAAGACAGTTTCCCAATAAATCTGTAGTCATATAACGAATACTATTGACACCTAAGTCAATGCAAAGGGTATAGGCGGCTGATTCATGGAACGTAAGCATAGTAGGCTTTCTCCCAATGGAGGTATCGCCGCTTCCGATTTCAATGACAAGGTCTTTCATAATCAGTTCCTGAACGATGGAAGAGATTGTGGCTTTTGTTAGTCCAAGGTCTTTTGAAAGCGTTGCACGGGAAATAGGAGCCTTTTCGATAATGGCTTCCAGTACCAGATTAGTATTAATATCACGAATCAGTTCTTTGCTTCCTATAGTCACGGTAACACTTCCTTTCTTGTAATAGAATTTTGTATACTATAAACTCATAGTCTGATGATAACAACTATTCTTTTTTTTGATTATACATATTGTTTTAAAAAAAAACAACTGTTTTTGTGAAAAAAGGCGAAAGAAATAGGCCATTTCTTCCGAAATATGACGAAATGGATGTAATATTTTTCAGTGATATAAAAAATATAGCGATATTGTTATATATTTTTCACTCCAAAATATACGAAAAATTAGTTTAATATTTGTGATATAATAGTAAAAGAACTACAAATATTAAGAAATATCATGTAATAAATACTTTGCGTACAAATATATTGCACGCGAAATAGGTAGTGCAAATGTGATACTTCTGATGAAAACTATGTTTTTGGGAATATACTATGATGTTAATTTAACAATAAATAAAACATTTCATTGCACAGGGTTTTTTTTGGATGAAATAAGTAAATGTTGACAAAGGAATAGGAATATTCTATTATTTATTATGAGGTATGTTTATTTTTAGGTACATGATTCTTACAAGGAAGGAAATACAAGAAAAAAATCGACATGATGATACAAAAAGATATTTTTCTTGAGTTCATTTTCATAGATAAAAAAGAATAGTCAACTCATAAACAATTTAACAGACAGTTTTTTTTAAATTAATATTATGTTATTACTTTAACAAAAGGCACCATTCCAACAGGAAAAAACTTGCACATATTTTTCCTTGGTTGGTTCATATAAAATTATTAAAGTAAGAGAGGTGATTTAAATGGCTTTTGAAATCATTAAAAGCATTGTCGAAGCGGAGAAACAGGCGGAAAGCATTAAAATAAAAGCTACTGCCGACGCGGAAGAGATAAAGGCAAATGCTTTGGCCAAAAGCAGTGAAATCGCTGCCGATGCAAAACTGAAGGCGAAAAAGGAAGGAGAAAACATGATTGCGCAGGCAATCACCGACAGCCAACCACAAAAAGAAGAGATTTTGGAAGATGTGGCAAAAAAATGCGAAGCAATCAAAAAAACTGCAGAACAACGTATGGAGAAAGCGGCAGAAGCAGTTATTGGAAAGGTAGTGGGATAAGATGGCAGTTGTTAACATGAGCAAATTATCAATTGTTGGGCTTGCAATGGACAAACGCCAGATCTTGGACCTACTCATGAAACGTGGCTTTGTGCAGATTGATGACAGTTCCTTCCTTATGGAAGATGAAGAAATCGGATCTATGCTTCAGAAAGACGGGCATGAAACAGAACTCATGGAAATAGAACAAAAGATTTTTCACATCAGTCAGTCTTTGGAAAGCATCAAAAACCATGTAAAGGTAAAAAAATCATTTCTGGCACCGAAAAGCGAATACCAATTTTTAACGGTACACGAAGCAGATGACACCTTTGAAACCTCGTTAAAGATTAATGTTCTTTATAAAGACTTGGAAGCAGTTAAGAATGAGAAAAATTCCTTGGCTACCAGTCGGGATATGCTTTTACCGTGGGCTTCTCTTGATGTGCCTTTGGGAAAAATGGAAACGCAGTACAGTAAGATGATATTGGGAACGTTTCCTGTTGGTATCAGTGTTGAGGCTGTTCGGGAAAAACTTGATGAAGTTGCTCCGGAGAGTGTGTTGGGCGCAGTTGGAAGTGATAAACAGCTGGTTTATGTTTATTTAATTGCTCATAAAGAAGTTTATGATAGCGTAACAGAAGTGCTGAAGGATTTTGGATTTGTTTTTATCAATCTACATGGAATTGCCAGAACACCGGCAGATCAAATTAAAGAATACGAAAAACAGATGGCAGAATTGGAAAAAGAGCAGGGGGTCTTGATTGAAGGAATTAAGGCTAATGCTGACAAGATTCCGATTTTGGAAAATCTTTATGATTTTTATGTAATCAAAAGGGATGGACGTAAAACTCATGAAAAGCTGGTGAAAACCAAGACAACATTCTGTTTAACAGGATGGTTACCTGCCAAAAAAGCGGACGAACTGACGGCAGAATTGACAGAACAGTTTGATTGCTATGTGGAAACAGAAGAAGGAAACAAAGAAGAAGGGTTCCCGGTTCTTTTAGAAAACAATAGAATTGTGACTCCTTTTGAAAGCATTACGAATATGTATAGCTGTCCAAGTACAAAGGACATTGATCCAAATGCAATTATGGCATTTTTCTACATTATATTTTTTGGTATGATGCTCAGCGATGCTGGCTATGGCATCATTATTGCTTGTGTCTGTGGCTTTATTGTACATAAGAAAAAGCTGAAAAAAGGGGAAGGCAATCTGTATAAGCTGTTAGGAATATGTGGAATATCCACCACGGTTTGGGGATTGATTTTTGGTGGTATTTTCGGCGATATGATTCCTATTCGAGCACTGATTAGTCCTTTGGATGATGTTATGGTGCTGATGGGACTGTCCCTTCTTTTCGGACTTCTTCATATCTATGTGGGGTTGGGTGTCAAAGGGTATAAACTGATTCGGGATGGCAAAGTACTGGATGCACTTTTCGATGTTGGTTTGTGGTACATATTTATTACAGGAATTTGCCTTTTGGTTGTTCCTGTTGTAGCAGGTCCTATCGGCGTATATGCCACAATAGGTAAATATCTTTCCATTATTGGTGCAGTATGTCTGATTCTGACACAGGGAAGAAGCCAAAAAAACATTTTTATGAAAGGTTTCAAAGGCGTGTCCAGCTTGTATGACATAACTGGCTATTTTGCTGATGTTCTTTCTTATTCCAGGCTTATGGCACTTTGTCTTTCCACAGGCGTTATCGGTCAGGTTATCAACCTTCTTGGAAGCATTGCAGGTCCTATTCCAGCTATTTTTATCGGTATCATCGGACATACCGCCAATCTGCTGATTAACGCCTTGGGCGCATATGTTCACACTAGCAGATTACAGTATGTTGAGTTCTTTGGTAAATTTTATGACGGCGGCGGAAACCCATTTTCTCCGTTTAAATATAGAACGAAATATACAAGCATCAACACCAGCAAAGAATAAAATATAAAGAATAATTTAAGAGGAGATGTAAGTATGGAATTTTTAAATGCTATTTCTAATGGACAATTTTTAGCAATATCAGGTGCGGCAATCGCAGCATTATTCGCAGGCATGGGTTCTGCAAAAGGTACCTCTATTGCAGGTCAGGCGGCAGCAGGCGTAATCGCAGAAGACCCCTCAAAATTCGGTAAGGT
>CAZCDP010000088.1:0-6201 GCA_964497675.1 uncultured Candidatus Epulonipiscium sp. | reverse complement strand
GCATAGGTTACTTGCCCCTCCAGACCCCATGCGATGGTGGTGAGAAGGCCGTTTTTGGAGGACACAGGCTTTGTTCCTGTATTCATAAGCATGAAACAGCCTGTGCCATAGGTATTTTTGGAACTGCCGGGCGCATAACAGGTCTGACCAAAAAGGGCGGATTGCTGATCGCCTGCCGCACCCGAAATGGGGATGGCACCGCCGAAAATAGAAGAATCTGCTTCGCCGTAAACAAAACTGGAAGGGTGAACCTTTGGAAGCATAGACTTTGGAATGGAAAGCTCCTGTAAAATTTCATCATCCCATTGCAGGGTTTTGATGTTAAAAAGCATGGTACGAGAGGCATTGGAATAGTCTGTAACATGAACTCTGCCCTTCGTCAGATTCCAGATGAGCCATGTATCTACTGTGCCGAAAAGCAAATCCCCTTGTTCTGCCCGTTCTCTTGCATGGGGAACATTTTCCAGAATCCAGCGAATTTTTGTAGCGGAAAAATAAGCATCTATCATCAAGCCGGTTTTCTTACGGTAGCTTTCTGTCAGACCTTTTTCCATGAGGCTGTCACAATAAGGAGCTGTGCGGCGGCACTGCCACACGATAGCGTTATAAACAGGTTTTCCTGTATGCTTGTCCCAGACGATGGTGGTTTCTCTCTGGTTGGTGATACCGATGGCGGCAATATTTTTGTGGGTTGCACCGATTTTATACATGGCTTCCTGTGCCACACCTATTTGGGTGGACCAGATTTCCATGGGGTCGTGCTCCACCCAACCGGGGGTTGGATAGTATTGGGTATATTCTTTTTGCGCAACACTGACGATTTCACCGTTTTTATTGAACAGGATACAGCGGGAGCTGGTGGTACCCTGGTCGAGAGCCATGATATAGGTTGCCGCAGAATTTGCCATAAAAAAGACCTCCTCTGATTTTTGTATGGTTCTATTTTAACAGAAAAGGGTGAAAAAAAACAGAGAGGGGTTACTCTCTGTGAGCGGTGGATAAAGTCGGCACGCTTTACTTTAAGACGCAATACTGTATGTTAAAACGCTGGTTTCATCAGCAAGGGCTATGCCCCTAAAAATCAACATTTTTCTGTACTACGGGCGTTGTCAAGCACTTTTACCTGTGGTAAAAGCCGTCCTTCGGACGTCCCCGTTTTCTTCGGGGTGCGAACTAAATTCGTCCTGTGTGATTCTGGTTGGGGAAACCTTTTCCCAAAACCCCTTGCTCTTTAGTGGCAAAAGGATAGTTTTTTCTCAGTCTGACAGAAAAGGGTTCCCCTTTGTTTTAAATCACAAATCATTGTCCCAATCCTTATAAGATTCACATAAAAGGATTCGTTTTTCTTTCATAGTCCAGTGTAGTTGATGGGCCATGTCCGGGGTATACCACAAAATCCCCCTCTAGGTTTTTCAGCTTTTGCAGGGAATGAAGCATGGTCTGCCAGTCACCTGTGGGGAAATCTGTTCTGCCGCAGGAACCTAAAAAGAGGGTATCACCGGCGAAAATCGTTTTGTCCAAAAAGAAGCAGATACTTCCTTCTGTATGCCCCGGTGTTTCCATGACCTTGAACGTCATCTCTCCGACTTCGATTTCATCACCGTCGTTAACAAGCTTGTCCGGCTTGACACTGATGGGCGTACCATAAAGTCCGGAATGATTGATGGTTGGTTCTGCCAGAAGATTTGCTTCCTTGGCACAAGCATAGACTGCACAGCCGTATTTTTCTTTGGTAACATTTACAGCACCGATATGGTCGAAATGTCCATGGGTTAACAGGATATGAGTGGGTTTCAGATTGTTTTGGTCTATATAATCAAAAAGGGGTTCTCCGTTGCCGTCACAGTCGATGATGGCACAGGTGTTATTGTCGTCGGAAACCACATAGCAGTTTGTTCCAATATCGCCTAGCTCAAAAGCTTTTATTTTCATAAGTATCCTCCCTTGGTTTATGGTTTTTGGTCTATTTTAGTAGGTTCTTGGTCTTTTGTCAATCTTGCAGTAATTTTTTTACTTCCTGCGGGTCGCTGGTCTGTCCCAAAGCCCACATAAGTTTGGTGGAAACGGCTTCGATGGTTTTTTCCTGTGTAGATAGGGAGCCTGCTTTTTGTGCCAATACCCCTACATGGTAGGTATCCAGATGAATGCCGTCAAAGACACATTGGGTGGCACAGATTACCACCACACCTTTTTCTGTGGCACGGCGGATAGAGGGGATGAAATCCCGTCGATAGGTAGGTACGCCCCCTGCACCATAGGCTTCGATGACAATGCCCCGATAGCCCGCATCAATGGCAATATCGATGATTTTCGGGTCGGCACCGGGGATGAGTTTATAGACAAAGACACGAGGGTCAGCAAAATCTGCAAGCCGGAGGGGAATCTTTTTGTCAGAAACCGCAGGATTGGTAAAAAGGGCTTTCCCCTGTACTATGGTTCCCGCTTCGGGCGCATTGATGCTGTGAAAAGCAGAGAAATTTTGGCTGTAAAGCTTGGAGGCTCTAATACCTTCTATTATACTTCCGTCAAAAACGATATAGACGCCCAAGGTACCTGTAATGGCTGTGCGAAAGGCGTTTAATATATTTTCACGTGCATCGGTGCCGGGGTAGTCGATGGGCAGCTGCGCCCCTGTCAAGACCACAGGCTTTGCCAGGCCTTGCAGCATATAGGTTAGAGCGGAGGCGGTATAAGCCATGGTATCGGTGCCATGGGTTACTACAAAGCCGTCATAAGACGACATATTTTCATAAATTGAGCGAGCCAGCAGTTTCCATTCTTCGGGCTGGACATTGGTACTGTCTAGGCTTGCCACTTCCTGATAGGAAATTTGGCACAGGCCCTCCAGCTGGGGAATCAGGCGCACCATTTCAGCCGGGCTGAATTTTGGCTCCAGGCCTTCCCCGTTAGAAGTGGAAGCAATGGTGCCGCCCATGGAAAGCAGTAGTATATGTTTCATGAAAAATCCTCCTGTTTCAAAAGTGAAGCTATAAAATATCGGTAAAAAAGGCTGATTACAAATCAGCCTTTGAGTGTATCAATAAAGTCGACATCACCTCTTGGAGGTTTTACCTCCAAATCACCACCCTCTTTTTCTAAAAAAAGAGGGACAAAAAGCTTTTATCAGAAAACTGCGTTTTCTTCGGGGTGGGGGACAATTCCCCCTTCACAATTCCAGTTGGGAACGCTTCGTTCCCAACTCCTCCGCAAATATTGATCAAATTTAGAGTTCATCTTTAGTTTGTAGAAAACTATGTTTTCCCTTTATTAAAGCAAAAATAAAGTTTTTGCCCGCCTTTTTGAAAAGACGGCAGGTATGGGTAGTACCCATGGTTTTAAAAGGGAAGTAATCTGCCTTTGATTAAAGATGGTTATTTCTGTAAGTATGCGTGGATAGAAGCAGCAGCTTTTTTACCTGCACCCATAGCAAGAATAACAGTTGCCGCACCTGTTACGGCATCTCCGCCCGCATAAATGCCTTCTCTGGTGGTCTGATTGGTTTCTTCATTGACCACTAGACAGCCCTTACGGTTGCTTTCCAAGCCCTTGGTGGTGGTTCTGATAAGAGGGTTTGGAGAGGTGCCGATTGCCATAACCACTGTATCTACATCAATGATATAATTGGAGCCTTCCACAGGAACAGGACGTCTTCTGCCGCTGGCATCTGCTTCGCCTAATTCCATGACCTGACATTCGATTCCTGCTGTTTTCCCCGTACCGTCATTGAGGATTTGGAGAGGATTTCTTAATAAGTGGAATTGAATCCCTTCCTCTTTTGCGTGGTGAACTTCTTCTGCACGAGCAGGCATTTCTTTTTCCGAACGGCGGTATACGATATATACATTTTCTGCACCCAGACGTTTTGCGCACCGTGCCGCATCCATGGCTACATTGCCGCCGCCTACAACAGCTACAGCTTTGCTTTTCATGATGGGTGTATCATATTCTTCTTTGTAAGCTTTCATGAGATTGATTCGGGTCAGATATTCATTGGCGGAATAAACACCAACCAATGCTTCACCGGGAATATTCATAAAAGTAGGAAGCCCTGCACCGGAGCCGATGAATACAGCCTTGAAGCCCATATCCTCCACCAATTCGTCGATGGAAAGAACTTTGCCGATGACCATATTTGTCATCACATGAACGCCCATGGCGGACAGCTTGTCAATCTCTTTCTGAACGATGGCTTTAGGCAGTCTGAATTCAGGGATGCCGTAAACCAGAACACCGCCAGCAGTATGGAAAGCTTCAAAAATGCTGACGTCGTAGCCCAGCTTTGCCAAATCTCCTGCACAGGCAAGACCGGAAGGGCCAGAGCCTACAACAGCTACTTTGATACCGTTGGAAACAGGTTTTTCTGGCATCTTGTCAACATTTTTCATGTACCAGTCTGCAACAAAACGTTCCAGACGTCCGATGGCAACGGGTTCGCCCTTCAGCCCTCTGACACATTTTGATTCACATTGGCTTTCTTGCGGACAGACACGTCCGCAGACAGCAGGCAGCGCATTGGTATCAGTAATGATTTTATAGGCCGCAAGGAAATCACCTTTGGCAACCTCTGCGATAAATTCCGGAATTCTAACATTAACAGGACAGCCTGAAACACAGGGTTTATGTTTGCAGTTCAGACAGCGTCCCGCTTCTTCCACAGCCATTTCGGCAGTGTAGCCCAGAGATACTTCTTCAAAATTTGCATTTCTGATATGGGGAGCCTGCTCTGGCATTTTTATTTTTTCTAAGCTCATGTTTGTCATTTTTTTTAACCTCCGTTACTGAATCAATTTTTTTCCAAGGGCATCCATACGGCAAACGTGGGTTTTAGAATTTTCCGTTTCCTGCTCTTTATAAGTAGAGTTCCTGTTTATCAGCTCGTCAAAATCCACCTCGTGTCCGTCGAAATCCGGGCCGTCCACACAAGCAAATTTGATTTTACCACCAACTGTTACACGGCAACCGCCGCACATACCTGTTCCGTCAATCATGATAGGGTTTAGGCTGACAATAGTCTTGATACCATAAGGCTTTGTAGCAAGACATACAAATTTCATCATAGGGATGGGACCGATAGCGATGACAGCATCATACTTGTTTCCTGCATCAATGAGTTCTTTGATTTTATCGGTGACAAAACCTTTTTCGCCATAAGAACCATCGTCCGTCGTCAGGTAATAATGGGTGGCAACTGCTTTCATTTCATCTTCCAGAATCACAATATCTTTGTTGCGGAAGCCGGCAATAACGTCAACCTCAACACCCAAGTCATGGAGGGCTTTTGCCTGAGGGTATGCGATGGCACAGCCTACGCCGCCGCCGATAACAGCTACTTTTTTGAAGTCTTCATAATCCGTTGGCGTTCCCAAGGGACCTACGAAATCCTGAATGGTATCGCCGATGTTTTTCTGCCCCAGAAGCTGAGTAGAAAGCCCAACTTTCTGGAATATTATAGTGACGGTTCCTTTTTCACGGTCATAGTCCGCGATAGTGAGGGGTACCCGTTCACTGTGTTCGTCTACTCTGAAAATGATGAATTGACCAGCCTGTGCTTTTTTTGCCACAAAGGGCGCCTCAATTTCCAGGAGGGTCACCATTTTGTTCAATTCTTTTTTGTTTACAACTTTAAACATAAACTTGACTCCTTTTTTTGTTTGGTTTTGAAAACCGAAAAAGGGACTTGCGCCGAAAGGATTTGCAACCCACAATTTCGATATGCTCGACTACTTTGAAATTACTTTATAAACAACAATATTTTTGTTACAATTATACCATACTGAGGGTAATTATCAACCTAAATTTGCAGAAACAAAGGGAGGGAACGCATTTGAGGGAGAAATATAGTTTTGAAGATTTTATGGGCATCATTGCTCAGTTGCGCAGTGCTACAGGATGTCCATGGGACAAGGTACAAACCCATGAAAGTCTCCGTGAGGCGATGCTGGAGGAGGCCTATGAAGTGGTGGAGGCCATTGATAGAAAGGACAGTAAAAATCTTTGTGAGGAACTGGGAGATGTGCTGTTGCAGGTGGTATTTCATGCAGATATAGAAAAAGACAGGGGTACTTTTGACATGGGGGATGTGATTGACGGAATCAGCAGAAAGATGATTTACCGTCATCCCCACATTTTCGGTACAGGCCCTGTTTAGTCTATTGCAAACTTCTGCTCAAATGCGTCGTGAGCTGCTAAAATATCATTGGT
>CAZCDP010000087.1:0-6220 GCA_964497675.1 uncultured Candidatus Epulonipiscium sp. | reverse complement strand
TTTCGCCGGATACTGTAAAGTCCGCCTCGGATTCATTGACATCCGGGGGCAAAACCTTTATGCCCATTTGAAAGAAAAGGGTTTTACGGAAAGGGAAATGGTGAAAAGCGGTCTGGTCATGGAAAACAAGAACGGAAGTGGTTACCATGACCGTTTTTATAATCGACTGATGTTTCCCATTTTTGACGTTCAGGGCAGGGCGATTGCCTTTGGCGGCAGGATTATGGAAAAGGGAGAACCAAAATATCTGAACTCTCCTGAAACCATGCTGTTTAGTAAAAGCAAAAATCTGTACGGGCTGAATTTTGCCAGAGGGGCGAAAAAAAAGGAGCTTATTATTGTGGAAGGGTATATGGATATGATTTCCATATACCAAGCAGGCTTTCATAACGTGGCGGCAACCTTAGGAACGGCCTTTAATCAGGAACACGCCAAGGTATTAAAAAAATATGCCGAGGATATCATATTGCTCTATGACAGCGATGAAGCGGGAACCAACGCCGCATTGCGTGCGATTCCTGTTTTAACGTCAAATGGGTTTCGGGTTCGTGTGTTACGGGTGCCTGATGGGAAAGACCCCGATGATTTTATCAAGCAAAATGGTGCGACGGCTTTTTCGAAACTGTTGGTGAATGCGGTTCATTATATTTCCTTTCAGATTAGTTGTATCAAAAGGAATTATAACCTGCAAAATACGGAGCATAGGGTGCGGTTTACTACGGAAGCTGCGGAAACCTTGGCAAAGCTTGAAAGCGATATTGAGCGAGATGTCTATACTGGGGAAGTTGCCCGTGATGAAGATGCCATCAAAAACGAGATTCGGAAGATACGAGAAAAGGACGAAGCAGTCTTTACACAGAATGCGGAAAAGAAACGCCTGCAAAATTACAACGGCAGAACAATAAGTTCGGTACAAAAATCGAAAGGGATACTGGAAGCACAAAGGGACATCCTGTTTTTATGTGCTTCTAACTTACAGATATATGAAAAATTGAAACAAGTGATAAGGCCGGAGGATTTTATAGAATCGGTATATCAGAAAACAGCAAGGCTCATTGGAGAACTGCATGAGAAGCATGGGACTGTTTTCCCCGCAGAAATTGTCAGTTATTTTGAATCTGTGGAGGAACAGAAGGCTGTGACAGAAATTTTCGCTGTACAGCTTCAGTACGAAAGCAGCCAGGATATGGAAAAAGCTTTCAATGAAGAACTGAAGCTCATCAAAAGAGCAAACATTGATAAAATGGCATCGGAAGCAGTTTCTGTGGATGACATCAAGAGTTTGCTGGAGGCCAAAAGAAAGCTGGACGAGTTGTATATTACGATTTCAGATGGTTAGACTAGTAAAATAGCAGAAAGGAAGGATTGCGTTGAAATCCGTCGAAGAAAACACATTGATTACCCGTTTGAAGGAACTGGTCGTAATCGGGAAGAAAAAGAAGGGTGTCCTGGAATATAAGGAGATAATGGAATACCTTGGAGATATGGAGCTTGACCCGGATCAGATTGATAAAATATATGAATATTTTGAAGCGCAGGGAATTGATGTGCTGGGCGTCATTGAGACGGAGGAGGAAGCTGAGAAAGAAATTGACCTTTCCCTTCCGGAAGGAATCAACATTGATGATCCTGTGCGTATGTACCTGAAAGAAATCGGGAAAGTTGCCCTTTTGAGTGCGGAAGAAGAGGTCTTTCTTGCCCAGAGGATGGAGGAGGGTGATGAAATTGCCAAGAAAAAGTTGGCAGAAGCCAATCTTCGTCTGGTTGTCAGTATTGCCAAACGATATGTGGGCAGAGGAATGCTTTTTTTGGATCTCATTCAGGAGGGGAATCTGGGACTGATAAAGGCCGTTGAAAAATTTGATTATCATAAGGGGTATAAATTCAGTACCTATGCGACATGGTGGATTCGTCAGGCCATTACAAGAGCCATTGCCGACCAGGCAAGAACTATTCGTATTCCTGTGCATATGGTGGAAACAATTAATAAATTAATTCGTATTTCCCGTCAGCTTTTACAGGAACTGGGCAGAGAACCTTTGGCAGAGGAACTGGCCATAGAAATGCAGATGCCAGAGGAAAAGGTACGGGAGATTATGAAAATTGCCCAAGAGCCTGTTTCTTTAGAAACACCAATCGGTGAGGAGGAGGACAGTCATTTGGGAGATTTTATTCCCGATGATGATATTCCGGCACCTGCAGAGGCGGCGGCTTTTACCTTATTAAAGGAACAACTGATAGAAGTATTGGATACGTTAACAGAAAGAGAAGAAAAGGTGCTTCGTCTTCGTTTTGGTTTGGATGATGGACGGGCAAGAACCTTGGAGGAAGTTGGAAAGGAATTCAATGTAACCCGTGAACGTATCAGACAGATTGAGGCAAAGGCACTGCGGAAACTGCGTCACCCCAGCAGGAGCAAAAAGCTAAAGGATTACTTGGAATAATACAAAAGATAAAAATGTAACAAACGATACTTAAAATTGCAGATAAAAGGCTGGTTTCCAGGGGACTTGATTCTTCTATGGAGAAATCAGCCTTTTATTACATAATGTTTAGTTTAAAGAATATCCATAGGAGGAAGAAAATTGGAAATTTCCCAAAGACTCAGGATGGTTGCCGATTTGGTGCATTATTCTACAATGGCAGATATTGGTACCGACCATGGTTATGTTCCTATCTATTTACATAAGCTTGGAAAAATCAAAAAAGCCATCGCTTGTGATATAAATGCAGGCCCTCTGGAAAAAGCAAAGGAGCATATCAAAGCCTATGGTGCGGAAGAAATCATTGAAACACGACGGGGAAACGGGCTGATGCCTATTGCACCGGGGGAAGTAGAATCTGTAGTGATTGCCGGGATGGGCGGTATGCTGACCATTGAGATTTTACAGGATTCTTTGGAAACGGTACAGAGCGTAAAGGAGTTGATTCTTGCACCCCAGTTGGATTTGAGAGGCGTACGAAAATTCTTACACAGCATCGGTTTTTTTATTATGGAAGAACATATGCTGAAAGAGGAAGGAAAGTTCTATACTCTGTTACGGGCGGCGCACGGGCAGGAACGGTATGAAAAAGAAGCGGAATATTTATATGGGAAACAGCTGTTGGAGAAAAAAGACCCTGTACTAAAGGAATATATTTTAGTGGAAAAAAGACGCTTGGAAGCCATAAAAAAACGCCTTTGTCAGGCGGATTCAGAGAACGCAAGGGAGCGTTTGCAGGCAGTACGGAAGGAACAGGAACGATTGGAGGAGGTAGAAAAATGGCTGTAACTTGCAGGGATATTATGGGGATTATGGAGGAGCTTGCACCGGCAGAGCTTGCGGAAGGCTGGGATAATGTGGGGCTTACGCTGGGAGAACCCCAACGGGAAGTAAAAAAAATTCTGGTGGCATTGGATGTGATTCCCCCTGTCATTGAGGAAGCGGTGGCTTTGGGGGCGGACATGATTGTCACCCACCATCCCATGATATTGTTTCAGAAACTGAAAAACATAAGAACGGATACATCCTTGGGCAGTAAAATATATGCCCTCATCCGTCATAATATTTCCGCATTTTGTGCCCATACCAATCTGGACATCGCCATTGGCGGAACAAATGATGTGCTGGCAGAGTTGGCAGGGCTTACCAATGTTGAGATTTTAGAGGAAACAGGGGTGGAAAAACTAAAAAAACTGGTGGTGTATGTTCCTCTTTCTCATGAAGAAGCGGTGAGAGATGCCATATGTCAGGCAGGAGCAGGGCATATTGGCGGGTATTCCCACTGCACCTTTGGTACTGAGGGAAGGGGAACTTTTCTTCCCTTGGAAGGAACCCATCCCTACCTGGGCAGTCAGGGTGTTTTGGAAAAGACAGCAGAAATCCGTTTGGAAACCATTGTGCCGGAAAAACTGACTGGAAAAGTTATACGGGCTATGATGGCAGCCCACCCCTATGAGGAAGTAGCGTTTGACCTATACCCTGTGGAACAAAAGATAAATAGATATGGGATTGGAAGAATTGGCGATTTGAAAGAACCTATGCCTTTTGGCGAATATGCGTTATTTTTAAAAGAAAAATTAGGACTTTCCAGTATCAGATTAGTTGGTGAAAAAGATAGAGTTGTAACAAGAGTGGGGCTTTGTACGGGAAGCGGTGTGGAGTTTATGGAAGCAGCCAAGGGAAAGGGCGCTGACGCTTATATTACAGGTGACATAAAGTTCCATGAAGCCCAAAGAGCGTTGGAGCTGGGTCTTTGTGTGGCAGATGCTACACATTATGCCAGTGAAGCACTGATTGTTCCTGTATTACAGAAGTACATCAAACAAAAAGCGGCGGAAAATGAATGGGAGTTGCAAGTATTTTGTTCCAAAATTGATGGGCAGACTTTTTGGAATAGATAGAGGAGGATGAATATGGAAGAAAATATGACAATAACAGTGATGGGCAGGGAAATGGTGATAAAAAAAGGAACCACTTATCTGGAGATTGCGGAAGAATTTCAAGAGCAATTCCAGTCCCATATTTTATTAGCAATGCAGGATAATCATTTTAAAGAATTGACTAGCCCCATACAGCAGGAGGGCGAAGTCACATTTTATGATTTAACCAATTTGGACGGGATGCGGGTTTATACACGAGGTGTTTGTTTTTTAATGGTAAAGGCGGCAAAGGAATTGTTGGGGGCAAAAGCATCGATTGTCATTGAACATTCCATTCACAAGAGTTATTATTGTGAAGTAAGGGAACCTGATTTTGTCATGAGTCAGAACTTTTTGGATAAGCTGAAAGCAAAAATGCAGGAATTGGTGGAACAAGATTTGCCTATTCGTAAATGGACCTTTACACGGGAGAAGGTCGCTGCTCTTGTAGAACAGTTTGGTATGGAGGATAAAAAAAGGTTGCTTCGTTACAGAAGGCCTTCGGCGGTGAACATCTACGAGATGGATGGGTTCTACGATTATTTCTTTGGCTATATGCCACCGTCCTCGGGGTATTTGAAAGAATTTGAGCTAATGCTGTATGAAAATGGTTTTTTGATTCGTTTCCCCAGTCGGAAAAATCCGAAAGAAATACTGCCCTTTACAGACCCTGCAAAGATTTCCGGTGTATTTATGGAACAGATGAAATGGTGCTCCCTTATGGGTGTGGATAATGTGGCAGACCTAAACGAAGTGATTTCCAATGAAAAATTTGGGGATTTGGTACGGATTAATGAAGCACTTCATGAAAAGAAAATTGCAGAAATTGCGGATATGATTTATCAAAAGATAGATAAAGTAAAGGTAGTGCTTATTGCAGGGCCTTCCTCTTCGGGAAAGACTACCTTTGCCAACAGACTTTGTGTCCAGCTGCGTGTTATCGGTATTACACCCCATACGATTTCTCTGGATGATTATTTTGTCAATCGTGATGAGATTCCTGTGGATGAATTTGGAAACAAGGACTTTGAAAGCATAGAACGTCTTGATTTGAAGCTGTTTAATTCAGATTTGAAGCGATTGATTCAAGGCGAACGGGTGGAACTGCCTTTTTACAATTTTGTTGCGGGGAAACGGGAGTATAACGGTAATTTCCATCAGTTAAAAAAAGGGGAAATCTTTGTCATTGAGGGGATTCATGGGCTGAATGATATGTTGACCTCATCGATTTCTAATGAAAATAAATTTAAGATTTTTATCAGTGCCATGACACAGCTGAATTTGGATGATCACAATCATATTTCTACTGTGGATAGCCGATTGATTCGCCGTATCGTTCGGGATCATCAGTTTAGGGGCAGAGATGCCGCAGGCACCCTTGAAACTTGGAGTTATGTTACAAGGGGAGAAGAACAGAATATTTTTCCATTTCAAGAGAATGCCGATGTGGTATTTAACTCGGCTACGATTTATGAATTAAGCGTACTGAAACAATACATCGAACCACTGCTGTTCAAAATCGATAAAAATATGCCAGAATATACGGATGCCAAACGGCTTATCAAATTTTTAGACTATTTCCTGGGAACCAATGCCGATGCTATCCCCAATAACTCTATCATCCGTGAATTTGTGGGCGGAAGTTGTTTTCATGTGTGATTGACAAGGAGAGAACTTTGCTTTATAATACAAATATATGTGAGTAAGCCAGATGGTCGCGCTTCTTTATGAAGTGAGGAAAGTCCGGGCTTCGCAGAGCAGGGTGCCGGCTAATGACCGGTGGAGGCGACTCTAAGGATAGTGCAACAGAGATAAACC
>CAZCDP010000086.1:0-6541 GCA_964497675.1 uncultured Candidatus Epulonipiscium sp. | reverse complement strand
CATATGGGAAGGCGGAAAGAATAGTTCGTGAAAGAGAGGAAAATCGCCATAAAGAACGGTATCATGATTCCTATCAAAATCAAAAGCCCGGGAGCAATAATGAAATACGGACGCATTCTGATATTCTTTGGTATCTCATTGTAATTTATTGTTTCGCTGCTTTGTGTTGGTTCTTTTTTCTTATGCATCTTTAATCCTCCTCTTTGTTTCAGTGTTTCGCTTTTTATAACAGAAAGGGCTGTCACCGCTTTGTTATATCTATCAAGCCGTCAATTTTGCAGCTTCTTTGTGTACCCTATAGGCTAAAAAATTCCGCACCCAACCCTATGCGTCAGGTGCGGAAACAATCAGTTATTTATCCTGCGAAACAGTTTCAGCTTAATATTGAGATAAATCAATCTCGCCAACAGCTTTGTCCATTTTCGCTTTCAACGCATCCATTCCTTCTTGAACTGAACCGTACTGTCCTGCAACAATGTCTTGTAATGTTGCAGCCCATTCTGTTGTAGTTTCAAAGAAGAAAGGCTGTGGTGTAAAGAGAATGGTTGTGCTGTCAATGGTTTTTTCGTAGGTATCAATATAACCTTCTTGTTTTTCCATTTTTGCTTTAAAGTCTTCTGCTTCCCATACAGAGGTACGAACAGGGTCAAGGCTGTTGCGCTCAACAGATGCATAATGTGCAAAATCTTTTCCTGTAAAGTACATTAAGAAATACCAAGCTGCATCTTTGTTCTTGGAAGCAGCGTTCATAGCCATAGACCATGTCCAGTAGTTGGAGTTTGGTGTATCGCCTTCTTTTGCAACAGGCATAACTGTCCATGCAATATTTCCTGCTTCCTGAGAAGCACCTTCCCAGTTCTGATGAACACCATTGTTGTCAGCGTCAAACATCATAGCTGCTTTACCTGCACCAAGGTCTGCACCTGCTTCATACCAGGTATATTTTGACCAAGAAGGAGCGCCGCCACGTTTGATAAGGTCTACCCAGAATTCTGTCATTTTAACAGCTTCAGGGGAGTTTACTTTAGATACTAGTTTGTTGTCTTCGATTGCAAAGTCCTTTGCTCCAAAATTCGCATAAGTACTCATATATCCCGGATGGATGGTTCCCCAGTCACGAGCACCACGGATTGCCAAAGCATAAGAACCTTGTCCATTCCACTCTTTTAACTTATCACAAGCTGCGAGAAGCTGGTCATATGTTTTTGGAACTTCGATACCTGCTTTTTCAAATGCACGTTTGTTGTAAGCCAAAGAATAGATTTCAAAGCCTAAAGGAAGACCAAGCTGTGCACCTTCACCTACAGCATGTCCGGGAACACCATCCCATTTCAATGCGGAAACTGCACTTCCAACCATGTCTTCAAAATCATAATCCGGTGTTGTCTTTTCTTCAATATAAGGTGTTAAGTCTTCAACAAAGCCTGCTGAAGAATAGTCCCAAAGCTGATATGCACCTGACATAAATAAGTCTGGGTCGCCGGAACGGCTGGAAAGTGAGGTGGATACTTTATCGAAGTAGTTTGCTTCCGGTGTAATGGAATAATCCACTTTAATACCTGTTGCTTCCTCAAACTCTGGAATCTTGGAAACGATTGCATCAGAAATCGTATGCTGAACGAAGCTTACTTTGATTGATGAACCATCATATTTCTTCCAATCAAATTCGCCATCCGCAGCAGTCTTTTTGTCTGTTGCTTCTTCTGATGCTGCTGGTTTGGAGCCGCATCCTGCCAGAACGCCGCCAACCATAACACAACTAAGAATTGCAGCTATCCATTTCTTATAGTACTGTGTCTTCATTGGAAATTCCTCCCTTTTATTTATAAACATAATAATAGATGCTCTTATTATACTTCCATAAAAACCAAAAATAAATTAATGTTATTACGATTATTAAAAAATTTTTACAATTTCTTTTTTAATTTATAATAATTGTACACAGTTTTTTCTTTTTTTTAACAATTTTATGATAATTACATCATTCTTTCATATAATTGAGTTAATAAACTTACCACTATTTTTTTTGTGCATTTTAACATAAAAAAGCCCTTTTCGCTGAATTTTCACTCTGCATATCATGGGCTTTATCCGAAAATATAAAATAATATTTATTTTGTCAGTTTTCCAGTAACCTATTTCTTTCTTCAGCTTCCTTTTGCTTATTTATTGTTCAAAATATTTATCCTTGTATTCTCTACAATTCAGTCCTGTTGTTTCCTTAAAAACCTTGCTGAAATAATAGGGACTGTAAAAGCCAACTTTTTCAGCCACCTCATAGATTTTCAAATTTGTTTTGCTCAAAAGTGTTTTTGCTTTTTTGATACGATATTCATTCAGATACGTAACAAAATTCGTTCCCGTTTCCTGCTTGAACAGCATAGACAAATAACTTTTACTGACAGTAACCGCCTTTGCTGCATCATCCAGTGAAATATTAAAAGAATAATTGTTCTCAATAAATACAATACAGCTTTTCACTGTAGAGCTGTAACCACTCTCATTATTTCCACCATTCAAATCAAAAATCGCATGATAAATGTCATTGATATATTTTTTGACACTTTCCAACGTTGGCAAATGTATCAGATTATCATAATCAAACTTCACAGGCTCCAGACTTTGCGGTCTGTTTTCTCCAATTCCCTCACATATGCTTTTGGCAACTGCCAAAAAATCTATAAAAGTGTTTTTGACATTCTGATAATTGCTGATGTTTTTCAGTTCTTCAAAGATGTCATCAATATATCTTAGAACCCCATCTTTATCATCTTCCTGAAAGAATCGATTTATTTTTTTGTGACTCACATGGGTGATTTTTTCCTGTATATTCATTTCCGTCTGATCATATACACAGAAATTCTCCTCTGCAAAAAAGCAATTTTCTCTGGCCGTTTCTGCCTCCCACAACATCTGTGGAAACTGCACCACCGTACCCACCGTACTGATACCGCCCTGCAACACCGTATCAAAATAATGCCTGGCATTTCTGGCTAGTATACTGCATTGTTCCAGCAACCTTTTATAGGCTTCCTGTTCTTTGCCGGAAACATCTGTAATCAGTGTGAAAAAAATTTGCCCTTTATAGACCTTTGTGCAATAGGCTGGTTCGTGATATGTAGTATCCATCAAGGCACACAATGCCTTGTTCAGCATATCTGTTGCACTTTCCGTTAAGGAAGTAATATCACAATATAATATAAGGATGGCATACTTTTCCCGATTAAAAATACCTTCCATGGGAGCATGAATAGAATCATAGAGGGCTTTGCTGCTCATAGGCAGACCAAAAAGCTGCGTTTTAAGATATTCTTCTCTCTTGTTTTTGCCCGTTTTCTCTTCCCGAATCTCCGATTCCCATTCTACAGTCAGATTTTTTAGTAAATCAATCAGGTTTTCAGAGTTTATCTCTGATTTTAACATATATTGAAAAACCCCTAGTTCCACTGCTTGTCTGGCAAAACTGAACTCAGCATAATTGCTCAATATAACAACCTGTATATTCTTTTTTATTTTCTTAACGTTTTTTATCAGTTCCAGCCCGTCCATCACAGGCATCTTGATATCTGTAATTAAAATATCCGGGTCGGTTTCGCCAAAAAGATCCAGCGCCTCCTTGCCGTTAGCAGCCTCTCCTATGATGACATATCCATGGGCTTCCCAGTTGATAGTCGTTTTAAGTCCCAGTCTGACCAGAAATTCGTCATCAACAATCAATACCTTTTTCATACCTTTCCTCCTATCCAAGACAGACCGTAAAAGGCTTTTTCCTTTCGTAACATATTTTATTATGATACCGCACCAGAACCATTAAATCAAGGCAATACTTTTTCTTTCTATTGATTTTCTTGCTAAATGACTTACAATAAGATTAAAAGTTACACGATTACTCTTTTCTTTTATTCTCATTTACAGGAGGTTTTCATGAAATTTACTTCAATCGCTTATAAAATATTTTTTGGCATATTGGTTCTTTCTGTTTTTTTCCTTTCTCTTATGTGGGTGACCATTGACAGGAAATATACAGATGTCCTGCGGGACAAGGAGGTACAATACAATATCACAGTTTCCAACAAAACAAAGGCACAGTTTGATTTCATTATCGACTTGATGAACAGAACCGTGAATTCCCTTTCTGAAAACACCAAGCTTCGGGAACTGATATACGATGATGGTCAGGAAATTCTTTTGGCAGATACCATTGAAAAGGAAGAAGCCCTGGAAATAAGAAAGTCTGTTATCACCCTGCTGGACAATGCCAAGGAACTTCAATCCTTCATTAACAGTATTCATGTTCTGGGTGTCAATCACACCAATCTTTCTACACAAAACAGTATTCTGGATGAAGAAGGACTGAAATATTATACGCAGTATCTTGAAACAGCGAATCAAAATGGTACACGGGAGGGTTTCTGGAGTGGTCTGCATAATGCCAATACAGGACCAAATTTTACAGTGAAGGTTCTCTCCTTTACGCAGCCTGTTTATGATTATTCAAGGCAAAAGCTTCTAGGCGTCATTATTATTAATTTAGATTATGAGGTATTGCAGAAAATGTTTATTACCTCATCTGTACAGCTGAACGACAGAGCCGTTATTATCAATTCAGACGGAGAAATTTTGTTTAATTACCCTCATTTTACGGATTTTCACTCTGTTTTCCGAGATTATCCTCAGCTTCTGGAAAACCGTACCATGCAGATTAACGCCAAGGTCTTCGGTGAGGATAACCTCATCGTTTCCGAAAGTATCGATATGGCAAATCTAAAAATTATTCGTATGATTCCTGCCAACACCATGATGACGGATTTAAACAGAATCACAACCTCCACAAGAAATATCCTTTTGCTCTGTATCCTCATCTGCCTTCTTTATGGTATCTGGCTCACCAGAACCATTACTCGACCTTTGAAGGTTCTAACAGAAGCCTGCAACCGTATTGAGCATTCTGACCTTTCAGCCCGTGTGCAGATTGATACCCATGACGAGTTTGGTCGTCTTGGCAATACCTTTAATATGATGATGGAACAGCTAAACAAACACTTTGACCGAGAATTAGCAGATCAAAAAAGAAAATCGGAAATTCAGTTTCAGTTATTGCAGGCACAAATCAATCCCCATTTTCTTTATAACACTCTGGATTCCATCAAGTGGATGGCTGTCATGCAAAATGTCAATAATATTGCAGAAATGAGTACGGCACTGATTCATTTACTGAAATATAATTTAAAGCAAACCCACGCTACCGCAACCTTGCTGGATGAATTGAAAAGTGTAAAAAACTATATTACCATACAGAAATTCCGTTACGGAGATACCTTTACCTTTACCACAGACATAGATGAAAATACGTTAAGCTGCTGTGTTTTGCGGTTCAGCATTCAACCTCTTGTAGAAAACTGTATCATCCACGGATTTGACGACATTGATAGTTCCTACCGTATTCACATTGCCTCCTTTTTAGTCAACAACCGCCTTCATATCCGAATTATTGATAATGGCAAAGGCATGAATCAGGAGCAGAAAAATAAAGTGAATCAGGGTAATGGCGAAAAATGTGGGAAATTCAGTAATATTGGTACCTCAAATATAAGGGAACGAATCAAACTTTATTTCGGTGAAACATATGACCTCGTTTATGACAGCGAGCCGGATGTGGTCACCATTGCAGAACTTATTCTACCTATTATATACGAAGAAAATGGCAACAAAGAATGATAACAAAGAACGTACAGCCAAACAATCCTACTTTGACTCAAAATAAAAAAATAAAACAGATTAACAAAAAATAAATTCTTTGAAAATACAAAAAATGTCAGAGCTGTATGGCTATTAGTGATTTTTCAAAAACCGATAAAACGGTCAGCTTTCTACTTTACATAAAAACTTGCCGAAGCCCTAATTTTGGCGAATAGTGCCCCGAATTTATTACACACGCTAAGCTAAATAAGAAAGGCTGATTTTCTTGGTTACTCGAAAATCAGCCTTTCTTTAAATTTAGTTCTATTTCGTTCAAATTATATTAGGCTTTTTCAGGCACCTGTACCTGCTGTGCATTTTCCTTTTTCATAACTTCATAAATTGGCAGACCAATCAGCGTCAAAACAATACTTATTACGGAAAATATAGTAGCACGTAGACCAGCAAATAAAAGCTGATTTAAAACAACATAAACGCCGCTAATGATGGCAACGATAGGAACCACAGGGTAAAGTGGAACTTTATAGGTTCTTACACGATCCGGCTGAGTTTTTCTTAACTTCATAACACCCATAAATGTCAGAGTATAGAAAATCCAGCAGGAGAATACTGCCAAGTCTGTCAGCAAATTGAACTGTCCGGAAACTGCGTAAAGACATCCTAAAACACCAACAACCAAAATAGAATTAGAAGGAACCTGTGCTCCATTTAATTTTGCAAGTTTCTTACTTCCTGGTAACGCACCAGCTGCTGCCAAAGAATATGTAACACGAGAACCAGATAAAACGAAACCATTGCAGGCGCCGAATACGGATACCATAATACCGCCTGTAATCATCTT
>CAZCDP010000085.1:0-6542 GCA_964497675.1 uncultured Candidatus Epulonipiscium sp. | reverse complement strand
GTTCATTTTTGTTTTTGGGCCCTACCGGAGTAGGGAAGACGGAGCTTTCCAAGGCTTTGTCAGAAGCCCTTTTTGGGGAAGAAAATGCCATGATTCGTATTGATATGTCAGAATATATGGAGAAACACAGCGTTTCCAGAATGATTGGCTCTCCTCCGGGCTATGTAGGCTACGAGGAAGGCGGCCAGCTTAGCGAAAAGGTACGGAGAAATCCGTATTCAGTCATTCTTTTTGATGAAATTGAAAAGGCTTCCCCTGATGTATTTAATATTCTGTTACAGGTTTTAGACGACGGGCATATTACCGATGGACAGGGTCGGAAGGTTAATTTTAAAAATACCGTCATCATTATGACATCGAATGTGGGCGCCAGAAATATTGTGGCACCGAAACGCCTTGGGTTTGCCACCGCAGAAACAGCGGAACAGACCTATGAAACAATGAAAAGGGGTGTTATGGAAGAAGTGAAACGTCTGTTCAAGCCGGAGTTTTTGAACAGAATTGATGATACCATCGTATTTCATACATTGAGCCAAGATAATATTCGACAAATTGTCAAATTGATGAGCAACACCCTAGTGAAGCGAGTCAAAGAAAATATGCATATGGAATTATGCTTTTCCGATGCAGCCATTGATTTGATTGCAAAAGAGGGCTATGATCAGGCTTATGGGGCAAGACCTTTAAGAAGAACCATGCAGTCTAAAATTGAGGATGTATTTGCAGAAGAATATTTGGAAGGTAAATTTTCAAAAGGCAGTAAAATTATGGTGGATGCAGTGGAAAATGAGTTTGTTTTTCGTGTAGTGGAAGAAGCATAGCTATGGTTTATGCCTTGTTTTTAAAGAACAAACAGTTTACAACTTGCTTTAACAAAGGGCGCAGGGACAGTATTATCAGCGGTAGCAGCGCCCTTTATCATTAATATTTTTTTAAAATATATACCTCACCGAAATTTTATGCTATAATAATAAGAAACCTTGGCAATGTTTTGGGATAATGTGTGTCCTTTGAAAATATCGTTGAAATCATTTTATCGGGAGGCAAGAAAAATGGCAGCAATAGAAGAATTGATTAGAGTAGAAGACAACGGAACCATAAGCTTTGGAAATTACCTCATGGATACAAAAAAGAAGGTTCTTGATTTTGAAGTGAAGGGTGATTTGTATAAAGTAAAAACATTTAAAGAAATCACAAAGCTGGAGAAAAACGGCAAAATGCTTTTGGAAGCTGTACCCGGTGCAACCATACATAATTTTCAATTAAATGAAAAAGGGGTCAGCTTTTTAGTGGAAGGGCTGGAGGATTTACAGCTTACCTTGGAGTTGGAGCCTGATGTAGAATATAAAATTTTTATCGACGACGTAAATGTTGGAAAAATGAAAACAAATTTAGCTGGGAAAGTGAATTTCAGTGTAGAAATTAAAAAAGAAGCAATGGGTGTGAAAATTGAAAAAATAGGCTGAACAAAGCTATAAAGAGTGGACTGCAAAAGGATGCAGCCCACTTTTTAGCATTGGAAAACAAACAGAAGGTACTGTTACTGGGTATGGGGTGGTTTTTTGAAGAACAAAACAATCTATAAATGTGGTGCGTGTGGGTATCAGACTCCAAAATGGATGGGAAAATGCCCTGAATGTGGTGAATGGAACAGTTTTATGCAAGAAGATGTTCTGACCAACGAAAAAAAAGCAGTAAAGAGCGGTTTGACCGTAAAGAAAAATGTTTTAAAGCTGGCAGATGTAGAAAGCAGTAAAAGCAGCCGTATTGTCACAGGGATTCGGGAATTTGACCGTGTTATGGGGGGAGGTATTGTGAAAGACTCCGTTACCATACTAACGTCCCCTCCCGGTGGCGGAAAATCCACACTGACCTTGACCATTGCGGGAGAAGGAGCAAAACAGGGAAAGCGTGTGCTTTACGCCACAGGTGAAGAAAGTGATAGTCAGATTAAAAACCGTGCTGATCGTGTGATGGAAACCATCCATGACAATATCTGGATTATTGCGGATACCAGCTTGAATCACGTTATGGAGGCAGTTCGGGAAATCGACCCGGATTTGATTGTGGTGGACAGTATCCAAACCTTTGTATTAGATGAGTTTTTACCGGCAAGGGCAGGCAACCCTACCCAAACCATGGAATGTGCTGGGGCATTGGTACAGTGTGCTAAATCTGCGGAACGGCAAAGAGCGGTTATCCTTATTGGACAGATGAATAAAAATGATGAAATTGCAGGACTACGCTCCTTAGAACATCTTGTGGATACGGTTCTTGTTTTGGAAGGCAATAATGAGGAAGAATTGCGTAGTATTATGGCTACAAAAAATCGTTTTGGCAGTACGGGAGAGATGGGCTTTTTTACTATGACAGAAAAGGGATTGCTTTCCATTGACAATCCCTCTGAATTTTTTGTGACAAAACGGGAAAAGGGCGAAATGGTGTCGGGGAGCGCATTGACTGTCATGCGGGAAGGTTCCCGTGTATTCATTGCAGAAATCGAAAGCTTGGTTTCTCCTTCCTTCACACCTTACCCTTCACGAATCAGCGAAACCATGAAAAAAGACCAGCTGAATACACTGCTTTCCATATTGGAACAGCGGGGAGGTATCGGGCTTTATGATAAAAATGTGGTTATTAAAACTACAGGGGGTATCAAACTAAAGGAACAGGCGGCGAATTTGGCGGTGATTATCAGCATTGCTTCGTCCGTTTTTGATAAGGCAGTTCCGTCAGATTGGGCATTTATTGCGGATGTTGGGCTGACTGGGGAGTTGAAGCGGGTGCCTTCTTTGGAATCTCGTGTACGGGAATTGGACAGGATGGGCTTTACCAAGGTGTTTTTGGCAAAGGATAGTATGAGAAAATTGGATTTGGAGCATATTGAAGTAGTAGAATGTAAAACATTATTACAAGTAATCGCATACCTTTTTGGCAAGAGATGAAGACATTTGTCCTTGACACGAGGATGTTATAGGCTAAAATGAATGAGGTGTGTTCGTTTATAAGTTTTACTTATGGAATGCTTCAAATATTTGTAGTTTACGAACCAGAGGTACTATATTATAATACATCTATGATAAAAAAGCATTGTTTTCGAGATATGAAAGGGTAAATATACAATCATTTGTATCGGAATATTGCAGAAGAAGAAACACTGCTAAGGCAGTGTATTAGTAAAGGAGGAATTTTTATGCAGGAAGTGAAGATCAAAAAGTTTAAAAAAGTTCTTGTCGCCAACAGAGGCGAAATTGCAATCAGAGTATACAGAGCTTTAAATGAACTGGGTATTCAGACTATCGGCGTTTTTTCCAAAGAAGACAAATACTCTCTTTTCCGTACAAAAACGGATGAGGCGTATATGTTAAATGGCCGAAAAGGTCCCATTGATGCTTATTTGGATATAGAAGAGATTATTAAAATTGCCAAGGCTAAGGGGGCTGATGCCATTCATCCCGGCTATGGATTTTTATCAGAAAATCCGGAGTTTGTTGAGGCCTGCGAAAAGGCAGGTATTGCTTTTATCGGACCAACAAAAGAAGTTATGTATGCCATGGGCGACAAAATTTCCTCCAAACAGATTGCAACCAAATGTAGTGTTCCTATTATCCCCGGTGTGGATCATGCTGTAAAAACAGAAGCAGAAATTTTGGAAGTTGCTAAAAAAATTGGCTATCCTGTTATGCTGAAAGCCTCCAACGGCGGCGGTGGACGTGGTATGCGTATTGTAAATCAGGAAGAAGATATGGCAAAGGAATTTGCAGAAGCGAAAAACGAAGCGAAAAAGGCCTTTGGCGATGACAAAATATTTGTGGAAAAATATCTTCGTGACCCGAAACATATAGAAGTTCAAATTTTAGGAGATAAATACGGCAATGTGGTTCATCTGTTTGACAGGGACTGTTCGGTGCAAAGACGTCATCAAAAGGTTGTGGAGTATGCACCTGCCTTTACCTTGAAAGAGGAATTAAGACAGCATATTTTTGCTGATGCCATCAAACTAGCAGAATATGTAGGTTATAAAAATGCAGGAACATTAGAATTCCTTGTGGATGCTGATGGAAATTATTATTTTATTGAGATGAACCCTCGTATTCAGGTGGAGCATACGGTAACAGAAGCTGTGACAGGCATCGATATTGTGCAGGCACAGATTTTGGTTGAAGAAGGTTATGCGTTGAATTCTCCGGAAATCGGTATTACTTCACAGGAAGCGGTACAGTGTGTCGGTCATGCCATTCAGGTGAGGGTTACAACAGAGGATCCATCCAATAATTTCTTGCCGGATACAGGTAAAATTATTGTATATCGTTCTGCTGCCGGTAATGGTATCCGTTTGGACGGCGGTACTGCATACACAGGGGCTGAAATCACACCTTATTACGACAGCCTTTTGGTAAAAATCATTGCCCATGACCGCAGTTTTGAAACAGCAGCAAAAAAAGCAATTAGAGCGTTAAAGGAAACTAGAATCAGAGGCGTAAAAACGAATATTCCTTTCTTGATTAACGTGCTTCAGAGCAAAACTTTTATTAAAGGAGGTTGTACGACAACCTTTATTGAAAATACACCTGAGCTTTTTAAAATTGCTTTTGGGCAGGACAGAGCGACGAAAATCGCTGAATTTATAGGCAATAAGATTGTGAATGAAACCCAGGGTACAAAGCCTGAGTTTGACCGGATTATTGTGCCATCCTTTGGAACAGACCAAAAAATCTATGGTGCCAGAGATGAATTTTTAAAACTGGGTGCGACAGCTTTCACACAGAAAATCAAAAATGACAAAAGACTTTATGTAACAGATACGACTATGCGTGATGCCCATCAATCTTTGATTGCTACAAGAATGAGAACCACAGACCTTGTGGCAGTGGCGCCGGCAACGAATCAGGCTATGAAAGACGCCTTTTCTGTAGAGGCTTGGGGCGGTGCAACCTTTGATGTTGCCTATCGTTTTCTGAAAGAATCTCCATGGGTAAGACTGCGCCAGTTAAGAGAAAAAATGCCAAATACATTGATTCAGATGCTTCTTCGTGCCTCCAATGCAGTAGGGTATGCAAACTATCCAGACAACGTGGTAAAAGAATTTATTCGTGCTTCCGCAGAACAGGGAGTGGATGTGTTCCGTATTTTTGACAGTTTGAACTGGGTTGAAAATATGAAAATGCCTATCGAAGAAGCGTTGGAAACAGGAAAAATTGTAGAAGGTGCCATTTGCTATACCGGTGATATTCTGAATCCAAAAGAAAAAAAATACACCACTGATTACTATTTGAAGAAAGCAAGGGAATTGCAGGCTATGGGCTGTCATATCTTTGCAATCAAGGATATGGCGGGACTTTTAAAGCCTTATGCGGCAAAAGAATTATTCACTGCTCTGAAATCAGAACTGGATATTCCTGTGCATCTCCATACCCATGACACAACCGGAAACGGCGTAAGCACAGTACTTATGGCGGCAGAAGCAGGGGTGGATATTGTTGACCTTGCCATTCAGTCTATGAGCTCTCTGACCAGTCAGCCATCTATGAATGCTGTTGTGGAAGCATTAAAGGGAACAGAACGGGATACGGGGCTGGATGCAGAAGAACTGACAGAATTAAGTCATTATTATGCCAGTGTAAGACAGGTTTATGCAGGTTTTGAAAGTGAAATGAAAACACCAAATACGGAAATCTATAAATATGAGATTCCAGGGGGTCAATACTCCAACCTTTTGGCACAGGTAAAGGCTATGGGTTCTGCTGATGATTTTGAAGAAATCAAGCATCTTTACAAAGATGCCAATGACCTTTTGGGCAACATTGTAAAGGTGACACCAACCTCAAAGGTTGTTGGAGATATGGCAATTTTTATGTCTAAAAATAGCCTTACCAAGGAAAATATTTTTACAGAAGGAAAAGATTTATCTTATCCCGATTCTATTGTGGGTTATTTCTCGGGAAATATCGGACAGCCTGATGGCGGTTTCCCTGAAGAATTACAGAAAATCGTACTGAAAGGAAAAGAGCCGATTTATGAGCGTGCAGGAAAGCTGTTACCTCCGGAGGACTTTGAGGCCATTCGTAAGCATTTTCATGAAGCACATGCCATGAAAAAGATAAATGAGAGAAATGTAATCAGCTATGCTCTCTATCCGAAGGTATATGATGATTACTGTGATTATCAGGAATATTATAACGACGTATCTCAGCTGGACAGCCATGTATTCTTCTATGGCTTAAGAAAAGGCGAGGAGTCTTCTATTGAAATCGGTGAGGGCAAAAACCTGCTCATTAAGTATATTGATATGTCCGAACCAAATGAAGATGGTATGAGAACGCTGACCTTTGAAATCAACGGTATCATGCGTGATGTTATGATTCAAGACAAGAACCTGGAAGTAAACAGTGACAGAAAACTGAAAGCAGACAAAAATAATCCGTGTCATCTCGGCTCTTCTATTCCCGGTACCGTAGGCAAGGTAATTGTCAAAGAAGGTGACAAGGTAGAGAAGAATATGGTGCTTATGACTGTAGAGGCTATGAAGATGGAAACCTCTG
>CAZCDP010000084.1:0-6574 GCA_964497675.1 uncultured Candidatus Epulonipiscium sp. | reverse complement strand
GTTGCCTTTGCTGCTGGAATTTGTAATTTGATATATCCTGTAACTTTTTTTGCCATTTCGGCACCTCCTATAAATGTGGTAATTAACGGGGATTTTTCCCTCCCACGTGCGGAACTAACCGCACAAAAACGAATGTTTGCACTTTCTTACATCTTTTCAATCTGAGCGAAATCAAGCTCTACAGGAGTTTCCCTTCCAAAGATAGAAAGTTTTACAACCACTGTCTTTTTATTGGTATTAATCTCCTTGACCAAGCCAACAGATTCAGCAAAAGGACCGTTGGCTACCTTAACGGCATCACCAATTTCAACGTCAATACTTTCGACCTCTCCACCGATTCCCATCGTCCTTACTTCTGCGTCAGTTAACGGAACAGGTTTGGAACCCGGTCCCACGAAGCTTGTAACGCCCCTTGTGTTTCTGACAACGTACCAAGTATCGTCATTCATAACCATTTTCAGCAGTACGTAGCCGGGAAATACTTTTCGCTGAACAGTTTTTTTCTGCCCGTTTTTCATCTCAACAACGTCTTGCATAGGAACACTCACTTCATGGATTTGATCCTGCATTCCCCTGTTTTCAATAATTTTTTCAATATTGGCTTTTACTTTGTTTTCATACCCAGAATAAGTATGAACAACATACCATCTTGATTCGGCAGACAATGCTTTAACCTCTTCCGGCTTGTTTGATTCTTCAGACATATTACCATCCTTTTTCTACTTGTTTTGGCTTATCCCAATAGGCTTAAAATAAAATTATATCCTGTTGTATAGATAGTATCCATACAGAAGATGATGACACCTACCAGTAAGGATGTAATGATGACCGTAACTGTTTTTTTAGACAATTCATCACGTTTAGGCCATATAATTTTTTTGAACTCCGCTTTATAATCCGCAACTGCGTCGGAAAAAGAAGCTTTGTTCTCCTTTTTTTCCTGTTTCGGTTTCGCTTGTTTCAATTCGTTTTTTTCACTTGGGTTTGTGGTGTTCTTTTCTTCCATACTGTTCACTTCCTTTTCAGGCTGCCGCTTCATTACTTCGTTTCCTTGTGTAATGTGTGGGCTTTACAGAATTTACAATACTTTTTAATTTCCATTCTGTCGGGCATTGTTTTCTTGTCCTTTGTAGTGCTGTAGTTTCTTTGTTTGCACTCAGTGCAAGCTAAGGTAATTCGTGTTCTCAAGACTTCCACCTCCATTGATACAAATTTTTTGCATAAAAAAAAGACTTACGCCTTTCTCCAAGAAGAATACCATAAGTCTTTTCATTTGTCAACAAAAAACGTACAGAATCATTGATTTTTCAAGTATTCTTTCAATTTTTGAGTCACACCCCTCCATCATGTAATCGGGCACAACCCACGATGTTATGAAAACTTATTTCCCCAGAGCCTCCCGTAGAACCTCAATATTTTTTGTCATGGCCTTCTCGTAAGCATCTTTTTTCATTTCTCCTTTAGTTACTGGGTCCAGAATAAAGACCTTTCCGTTCACTTCTTTGGCAATAGTTTCTGCTACTTTTTTGCCCCCGTCCTCTGCCGCAAAAAACAGTCCAATATGTTTATCTTTGGCTTCTCGTATCGCCTTTTCCAATTCTTTTGCAGAAGGTTCTTGCTTATCGTCAACAAAAATACCGACTTTACTGTTAAATCCAAAATCCTCTCGGAAGTAATCAAAGCCTTCGTGGAAAACAGCCGCATCCTTTCTTTCTGCCAAATCGAATTTCCGCATTTTTTCTGTCAGTGCCTTCATACTTTTTACAAAGGCTTCCGTATTTTTTCTGTATTCCTCCTCATGTGCTGGGTCTGTTCGGCAAAAAGCATCCCGAATATTTTCTGTCTGCCTTACCGCATTGGGAATGGAAAGCCAGATATAGCCATTGTAATCTTCGTCCTTATGTCCATCCAAATCATCATGGTTATCATCCTCATAATCAAGACCTTCCTCCATTTTCACCAAATTCACGCCCTGAGAAGTATCCACAATGTCTAGCTTAGGATGTTTTTCCAACACCTTATCCAAAAATCCTTCCATACCGGCACCATTTATAAGGAACATATCTGCATCTTCCAATTTCTTCATATCATCTGTAGTTGGCTGATAATCATGAAGGAATCCCTTCTGTGGCTGCATCATGTTGGTCAGATTCAATCCTTCCACCCCATCCACTACATTCAGCGACAAAATATAAATTGGATAAAAGGAAGTAACTGCATGAATTGTTCCCTCTCTTTGAGTATTTTGGCCTTCGGACTTCACCTTAGGCTTGCTCTGGCAGCCCGCCAAACCAAACACCAAGCACATCATCAAAAGCATCCATTTTCTTTTCATAAAATTCCTCCTTTGTAACAAAATATAAACATTTGTAATTATTTTTTATATTTTAACTACCCTCTTGTCAACAATATTTTTTATGTTATGATAAAAAAGGGAAAATTATTTTGGAAAAATATTATTATTTCCTTTTGTTTCGTTATAAATCATAACCCCCCCGCTGTTTTTTATGCATAAAATGAGCAGGGTGGTAAATATTGAAAACAGAAGAAAAATAATAAAAGAAGAAAAGGAGCCTCTATGAAAAAACTGGAGCAAGCCTTCTATTTGAGGGATACCCTTACAATCGCAAGGGATCTTATCGGAAAATATATGCTGCATACTGTCAATGGCGAAAACCTGGTCTGCCGTATCACAGAAACCGAAGCCTATACCGGCATAGCAGATAAAGCCTGCCACGCTTACGGCGGACGACATACCTCCCGCACAGAGGCACTTTATCTTACGGGTGGTCATGCCTATGTGTTTCTTATTTATGGTATGTATGACTGTATGAATATTGTCACAGAAGCTGCAGGTAACCCCTGTGCTGTGCTAATTCGGGGCGGCGAAGCTGTTTCCCCTCTGGATACCCTGTCTGATTTGCGGTTTCAAAAACCATATGCCAACCTGAGCCCTTCCCAACGAAAAAACTTGTTAAACGGGCCCGGAAAGCTGACTATGGGCATGGGTATCACAAGAAATCAGAACAAGACAAGCCTTTTAGGGAATCATTTCTTCCTTTTTGAAAAAGAAGAGGAACCTTCGCCTAAAATCGAAACAAGCCCCAGAATCAATATAGATTATGCTGAAGAATATGCCCTGAAACCATGGCGTTTTTTTGAACAAAAATAAAAACATCAGAAAGGAATTTACCTAAACTATGATAAAAAAATATAAAGAACTTACCCCCATTGTTCCAAAATCCTGTTATATCTTTGACACCGCGGTCATCATCGGCAATGTGGAAATAGACGAAAACTGTATTGTATATCCTGGTGTTGTTATTCGTGGGGAAAAAGAAAAAGTCACCATAGGCCATAACACCAATATTCAGGAAAACACCTGTATTCATATTGAAAACGGCCATGATGTCCATATCGGCAGCAATGTTACTATTGGACACAATTCCATCGTTCATGCCTGCACCATATCCGATAACTGCCTCATCGGTATGGGTGCCATCATACAAGACGGTGCTGTCGTAGGCGAAGACTGCTATATTGGTGCCGGTGCTGTTGTGCCAAGAAACATGGTAATTCCCAAAGGACATCTGGCATACGGCATTCCTGCCAAAGTCATCCGCCCCATTACCCAAGCGGAATATGATGATATTCGTATTTCCGCAGAGGAATATCAGGGATACCGTGAAGAATTCAAAAACCAAGAAGAGGAATAATACTCTTTTCACATTACTCTGCTACAAAAAAAGAGCCTTTTATGGTATCCATCATAAAAGGCCCTTTTCTTTGCTTAATACTTTTTTCATATATTTTTCGATTTTTTTCATAGTTCCTGCACTAAAATCATGCTCAATGGCACAGGCTTCCCGTTCTGCCGTTTCTTCCTCCACCTCTAGTATCTCCACTAAAAAACGCTTCAGTATTACATGACGCCCCGCAATATCCCGTGCAATTTTCAAACCTTCCTCCGTCAAAAACAGACTGCCATAATGTTCATGCTCCACATAGCCCTGATTTTTCAAGGTATTAATGGCTCGGTTTACACTAGGCTTTGAAATATTCAGTTTTACCGCCAGATCCGTCACCCTGACATCTCCGTTTTCTCCGTTTAAAAAATAAATCGCTTCTAGGTAATCCTCCAGAGATGCTGTAACCTCCGTCATCAATCTTTTCATATTAATTCCCCGATTTCCATAGTTTTGTTGACTTCTTCCAATTAATATATCATATTTTAAATAGGATTACCAGAAACATTGCTTATTTCCTTTTAATTAGGGCTTTCCTCCTTCTGTCATTATAAATCGTAAGCTAACAATTTATTCCTTTTTCCAGAATTTATGCACATAGAAAATAAATTCTCTTAATTTTTTTAAATTTACCTTGCTTATTGTAGCATTTTGATATAAAATAGCATTGTATATTTTTAATAGGAGGTGTAAGTCCAATGGCATACAAAATCGGTTCTGAATGTATTGGTTGTGGCGCATGTGCAGCTGAATGTCCAACATCCTGTATTTCTGATGGCGGCGGAGTTTTCGTAATCAATGAAGCAGAATGCATTGATTGTGGCTCTTGTGCTGGCGTTTGTCCAGTAGATGCTCCAAAAGCTCAATAATTAGATGATTCATTCATAAAAAAGTGAGTTCGCTCACTTTTTTGCTTTTCAGCAAAAAAAGGCTGATTTCTTCTTGTATAAAAAGAGAAATCAGCCTTTTTTTGATTTTTTTTACTCTCCATCCCGATTAAGATAACATAAAAAACAGGGCAAAGACAATTCTTCACCCTGTCGAAAGGAAAACTATGTTCCTTCCTAATTTACTGAAATAAATCAGCTGTTTGTTGTAGAAGATGTTTTATCGGCCATCATCTTTTCCTGTTCTTCAATCATTTTTTTAACCATATAGCCTCCTACATAACCATTCTGTGCAGAAGTAAGGTCACCGTTGTAGCCTTTTTTTAATGGTACGCCGATTTCGTTGGCAACTTCATACTTATATTGTTCTAAAGCCGCTCTTGCTTCTGGCACATTGATTTTGTTGCTAGATCTGTTTGAACCTGAGCTAGATGTTCCTATCATAATTGTTTCCTCCTTAAAAATACTGTTTTATTTGTGTTACACTAGTATTATTTCTCAGGATAATCTTATTATGTAGGAACATCTTTCCACCCGTTTCTTTTTGAAAAAATACCCCATCATATCGATAAAATCGACTGTTCCTCTTTTTTTGAAAAATTGTTTAAGGCCCTGGATTTTTTTTGTAAATCTTAATTTTTTTATTTTTTACTCTCTAATCTGACCACTGCCATAGATAATATATTTCGTGGTAGTCAATTCTTTTAATCCCATAGGACCTCTGGCGTGAAGCTTTTGGGTGCTAATACCGATTTCCGCGCCAAAACCAAACTGTTCACCATCCGTAAATCGGGTAGACGCATTGACATAAACGGCCGCCGCATCCACTTCATTAAGAAATCTCTGGGCATTGGTATAATTCTCTGTTATAATTGCCTCTGAATGTCCTGTTGTATAATGACGGATATGCGCAATGGCTTCATCCAAGCTTTTTACCACACGGGCAGAGATAATATAGTCATCATATTCCGTTGCCCAATCCTCATCTGATGCGGGAACTGCACCTTTAACCAACTTCAAGGTATCTTTATCCCCGCGAATTTCCACCTTTTTCTGCTGCAAAGCCTCGCCGATTTTCGGCATAAACTCCTTTGCCACACCTTCGTGAACCAAAAGACTTTCGCAGGCATTGCATACACCGGGGCGCTGTGTTTTAGAGTTGATAACGATTTGTGCCGCCTTTTCCAAATCTGCGCTTTCATCTACATAAACATGGCAATTCCCGATTCCTGTTTCGATAACAGGTACCGTACTGTTTTGTACCACACTTCGAATAAGCCCCGCGCCGCCTCTCGGAATCAAAACATCTAAATACCCATTGAGCCTCATCATTTCCGTTGCAGTTTCTCGACTGGTATCCCGTACAATCTGGACGCAAGCTTCGGGCAATCCATCCTTTTTCAAGGATTCTCGAAAAATATCCACAATGGTAGTATTGGAACAAATAGCTTCTTTGCCGCCACGGAGGATTACTGCACTGCCGGCCTTCAAACATAAACCAAAGGCATCAGCAGTAACGTTGGGTCTTGCTTCAAAAATAATGCCGATAACACCCATAGGCACTCGCTTTTGACCAATCACCAAGCCGTTATCTAGTGTTTTCATGGAAAGCACTTCCCCCACAGGATCATTCAGTGCTGCCACCTGTTTCAGCCCATCTGCCATAGAAAGCACTCTCTCCTCTGTCAGTGTCAGCCTATCAATAAAGGCTCCCTTGATACCCTTTTCCAGAGCCGCCGCCACATCTTTTTTGTTGGCCGCAAGAATTTCATCCCTTGCCTGAACCAACGCTTCCGCCGCATGAATTAAAGCCGTATTTTTTTCCGGTGCCGAAAGCTTCGCTAAAACAAAAGATGCTTCTTTTGCCTTTTGCCCAAATTCAATCAAACCATTCATTATTGTTTCCTCCTATCCAACGTTTCTCTGTCACGATATAGTCCA
>CAZCDP010000083.1:0-6577 GCA_964497675.1 uncultured Candidatus Epulonipiscium sp. | reverse complement strand
TGCGTGATTTCAGTTGGGAACGTTTCGTTCCCAAACCCTCTGCAAATAATTGGCTGAATTGTGGGTTTGTCTTCAATCTGGAGCGTGTCGACTTTATTGACACGCTTTACTTTAAGACGTAAAACGTCTTAAGGTAGGTGCTGTAGGACAAAAAGCTGATTTTCTCGTACTCGGGGTGCGAGGTCAAGCCCTTTTGCCTATGGCAAAAGCCGCCCTTTGGGCGTCCCCGTTTTCTTCGGGGTGCGAGGTCAAGCCCTTTTGCCTATGGCAAAAGCCGCCCTTCGGGCGTCTAGCGTGGTCAGTTTCCCTCTTTGCAATGCCAGTTGAAAACGTTTTGTTCCAAAACCCTTCGCAAATAATGGGCTAAATTTAAGGCTTGTTTTTAGTCTTTGAGGAAATTACGTTTTCTCTGTTTTATTAAGTAAAAACACAGTTTTAAATGCTTTTGTCCTCTGCTTAGTTTCATTGTGACGGTTTTTGTCTTATTGTTGCAGTGGGGTATTATTTTGTGTATAATATGGAATGTTGTTGCATTTAGAAAACGAAGAAAATTCCTTTAAGGGGGGAAGGGTATGCTTAAAATATTTGTCAGTTTGAGCCTTGGGTTTTTGATTGGCTATCGGAAGCTGATTGGCGCAAAATTGATTATGATAAACAGTAAGCTACAAAATGTCTGGCTGTTGCTTTTAATTTTCGTTATGGGTATGAGTATCGGTGCAGATCGTGATACATTGCAGAAACTGCCTTCTTTGGGGGGAAAAGCACTGTTCTTTGCTGTGATATGTATTGTGGGGAGTGTTATGACAGTTTATTTGATTTCCCGGCTCTTCTTTGAAAAGGAGGAGGGAAAGGAATGAGTATTGTAATTCTGATTACACTGGTATTGGGCATTGGCACAGGTATGTTTGTAAATGAAGGCATAGGTGCGGTGGCAGGCAATCTTTCATCTTTGATGTTGATGCTTTTGATTTTTTCTGTGGGCATTGACATTGGTTTAAATAAGGAAGTTTTCGGACAGATTAAGAAAATGGGTCTGAAAGTACTCCTAGTTCCCTTTGGCGTGGCTGCTGGTTCCTTGTTGGGAGGCGCGGTGGCTTCTCTTTTTGTACAGGAGCCATTGAAAGAGTGTCTGGCGATTTCTTCTGGCTTGGGATGGTATAGCCTTTCGGGTATTTTACTTACAGAGGCAGGGAATCCTACAGGCGGCGCCATATCTTTTTTGTCCAATGTGTTGCGAGAGATACTGACCTTTGTCTGCGTACCTTTCATCGCAAAGCATTTGAATTATTATAGCGCCATTGCGCCGGGCGGAGCAACGACTATGGATACGACGCTTCCTATTATTTCCAGAAGCACCAATGGGAAAATTGCCATTATAGCATTTGTCAACGGAATCACATTGACAACCATTGTACCGTTATTGCTACCTTTGTTTTTATAAGACAGTTTGAGAGATGGCGTGTTCCATCTCTTTTTTTATAGGAGCCTATACAAAAAAATGATTTTCTGATGGTAGATGAAAACCCTTTTGTATATAATAGATAAAAGGGGTTTTTTTGAAGTTATCTTGTCTGGCAAGAACAAGGGAAAGAAGATTGAAATTAGAAATAAGGGGGATTTGTCCCTGTTTTTTAGCCATAATGCCCTATTGCATTTTTTTTTATAATCGTGCATAATAAGTTTAATGTACGGATAAAAAGACATAGCAAGATACCGACATTATTATTTTGCGATAAAAATTGCAAGATGAATCGTTGGCAGCACAGAAAAGGATGCTGTTGGCGGAAAGTAATAATTTAGACTCCTTTATTTTAGCCTTGTTTTTAGGAATAAGGCAGTTTACAGTTTTGAGCGTAGGCAAGAGCCTGCGCTTTTCCCCATTTTTTTGCTAGTAGCAGTAGGAAAGCTTTTTCCTTTAGGCAATTTGAAAGGTACGATGGGGAAGAATAAAAAAGTGCGGAAACAGAAGCGGAAGTTCTTTAAAGGGGTAGAATGGTTAAAAAAGCAGCAAAATGTGAAAAAAGCCTTGACATTTTGCGGGGTTTATAATATCATATCAAAGTCGCTACTTTAAAGTAGCAAAAGTGATTATGCGGATATGGCGGAATTGGCAGACGCGCAAGATTCAGATTCTTGTCCTCTAACGAGTGGTGCAGGTTCAAGTCCTGTTATCCGCACTCTAAAAACCTTGAGTATTCAAGGTTTATTTTTTTGTTGTATTTTCGTGTTGCAAAAAACCGCTAAAACAAGGCATTTATGCCTGCTTTAGCGGTTTTGTTTTTCGCTTATATTATCCTATTTTGAGGTTTTAAAACTTCTATTTATAACATTTTCAGTTCCATAATTTTTTGCTCTGACGGTGTGATATATAGTGTTTTATTTTGTTCATAAATCACCATACCCGGTTTTGCACCACTCGGTTTTTTTACGTTTTTACGTAGGGTATAATCCACAGGTACATTACTCCCGGTCTTGCCTTTGCTATAAAAGGCCGCCAGATTGGCCGCATCCAAAAGAGTGGAGTCAGGGACAGTACCAGTACCGTTTGTGCAAATAATAACATGGGAGCCGGGAATATCTTTGGTATGGAGCCATATATCTTTACTATCTGCAAAATGAAGGGTTAGTTCATCATTTTGCAGGTTGCTCTTGCCTACATAAATATCAAATCCATCAGAAGAAGTATAATGCATAGGTTTTGCCTTTTTCGGTTTCTGCTGTTTTCCTTTTTTGGAAAAACGTTTTTTTATGAAACCGGCTTCCGTAAGTTCTGTTTTGATTTCTTCTAAATCTCCGGTTTCCTTGGCGTTTTCCAGAGCATTTAAAATGCTTTCCAAATAGTTCAGTTCTTCCTCATTCTGCTTTGTCTGAATTTCTAATGCGGCCAAGGTACGCTTTGCCTTATTATATTTATTGAAATATTTTTGGGCATTTGCTGACGGTGTTTTGGTCGGATCCAAAGCAATTTCGATTTCCGGTAGATTTTCTTCATAAAAGTTTACAGCGGAAAAGGAGGTTGCATTTTTGGGAATCCCATAAATATTGGCGGTAATCAGTTCACCTTTTAACTTCCAAAGCTCCTTGCCGGCTGTATCTTGCAGAGTTTTTCCCTGGATATCCTTTTTTTTCACACAACGCTCAATATTGGAAAGTATAATCCGCCGCATATCGTGGGATTTTTGCTGAATATGGTAGGCGTTGTCTTTTTCACTGTAAAAGGCTTCCAAAAGTTCAGAAACAGAAGGATAAGAAACTTTTTTAAAAGCTTTGAACTGACTCATTTCCAGAACAGAAAAATCAAGTATTTTATTGGTTTTGGGGTGATAAATGATTTCCGGTGCGAAGGCATTTTCTGCGGTTTTCTGCATGATTTCAGAAAAAGCGGAAAAAAGCTTCTGCTCTGTCAGCTCATCTACCTGCGCACAGGCGGCCGATGGGTCAGCTTCGGCTTTAAAACAAATTTCACTGGCCATGATGGGGCTGATGCCTGTATAATTTTTATAAATAAATTCCTGTAATTTCATACCCTCCTGTTGGTGGAGGAGAAAAAGGAATTGTTCCCTATCTGCTGTTAAGGGATTTTTTTTGTTCTGTGACGGTGGAAACACATAGGTTTTTCCAGGCAGTACTTCTCGTACAGAGCTTTTTTCATGGGACACCCGTTTGATGGCATCCAGTATTTTATCATTTTCATCGGTAAGAATAATATTACTATGCTTACCCATGATTTCTACAATCAGTTTTTTTGCTGTCATATCGCCCAATTCGTTCATGGATTCGATTTCCAGAATGATAATCCGTTCAAAATCCGGCTGGGTGATGCGGATAATCTTACCCCCTGCGATATATTTTCGCAGTACCATACAAAACAAGGGAGGGGACATAGGGTTATCCTTAGAAAGCTTTGTAAGATGGATTCTGGGGTGGCTGGAATTCGCAGAAGCCAGCACCTTATAATTCGAGCCAATGCTTCTCACTGTAAAAATAATCTCGTCACCGAGGGGCTGATAAACCTTATCTATCCTGCCGCCCAACAGTCTATCATTTAATTCATATACGATATTGGCTGCCGCAATGCCGTCCAGTGCCATATAATTCCTCCTAAAGGACAAAACAGTCCGTTTTTATAAGTTTTATTTTCTATGATTTCGAACTATTATTATACCATAAACGAAAAAATTTGAAAGCATATTGTGATTTTACTTGATAAAGGTATGCAGGGTATTATATAATGAAAAATAATGCTCTGAAGTTTGGTGTGTAATAAAACATATTAAAAAGGATGAAAACTATGATTAGAAGTATGACAGGTTACGGCAGAGAAGAAAATTTGGCCAATTCTCGTAAATTTATTGTAGAAATGAAATCTGTAAATCACAGATATAATGATATTACCATAAAATTACCTCGTTCTATGAATTATCTGGAGGAGCAGATTAGAAAACAGTTGATGCAGGAGGTTTTTCGGGGAAAAACGGATGTGTATATCAGCTTTGAAACTTTTTCTACAGATGATATTTGTATAAAATTAAACGAGTCTTTGGCGATGGCCTATGTGGAAAGACTACGGGAACTGGAAGGTCGTTTTGCTCTGTCCAGCAATGATACTTTGAGCATTGTTTCAAAATTTCCTGAAATCATTACAGTGGAAAAACAGCAAAAAGAGGAAAGTGTGATTTGGGAAACCCTTTTACCAGCGTTGACGGGTGCCATTGAAAAATTTGTTGCCATGCGTACAACGGAAGGAATGGCTCTGAAAGAAGATATTCTTAAAAAGGCGGAGGGGATTAAAGCACTTGTGGCAGAGATAAAAGAACGCTCGCCCCTTGTTGTTTTGGACTATAAAGAAAAATTACAAAATCGTCTGAAAGAATTGCTGAATGGTGTGGAAGTGGATGAACAGCGGGTAGCAACAGAGGTTGCGATTTTTGCAGATAAAGGCTGTGTGGATGAAGAAATCACCCGTCTGGAAAGCCATTTGGCACAATTAGAGGAAATTTTGGAAAAAGGCGGACTGGTAGGACGAAAGCTGGACTTTCTGGTACAGGAAATGAATCGGGAGTCCAATACCATCGCTTCCAAATCCAATGATATTCAGATTACTAAAGCCACTATCGAAATGAAAAGCGAAATAGAAAAAATTCGGGAACAGATTCAAAATATTGAATAACAGAGGGTGCCTATGGAGAAGATACAATTTTTAAATATCGGTTACGGAAACTTGATTTCTGCCAATCGGGTGATTGCCATGATTAGTCCGGACTCAGCCCCTGTCAAACGTATTATGCAGGAGGCCAAAGAAAAAGGAGTTGTCATTGATGCTACCTATGGCAGAAAAACAAGATGTGTGATTATCATGGATAACGGCCATGTGGTGCTTTCGCCCAATATGCCTGAAACAGTGGGCGGTCGTCTTTCCTCTGCCAAATATACGGCAGCGGATACAACGGAGTGATTAGAATTTGAGGGAGTTTACAAGCTATGAATAAAGAAGGTATTTTGGTTATTATTTCCGGTCCTTCCGGTTCGGGAAAAGGTACGGTTGTGGAAGAACTGGTGAAAGAGGATAATTTTGCACTCTCTATTTCTGCTACGACCAGAAAGCCCAGAAGCTACGAAATAGATGGCGTTCATTATTATTTTTATTCCAAGGAAGAATTTGAAGCCATGCGCAGTCGGGGAGAACTTTTGGAATGTGCGGAATTTTGTGACCATTGTTATGGGACGCCCCGAAATTATGTGGAAAAACAACTGGCACAGGGAAAAAATGTGATTTTGGAAATTGAGGTTCAGGGTGCGTTGCAGGTGAAAAAGCTATATCCGGAAAGTATTCTGGTGTTTTTAATTCCCCCCAATTTGGAGGAACTGGGCAGGCGTTTGATTAATCGAGGCACAGAAGATAAGGCAACTATCAATAAAAGAATACACAGAGCCTTGGAGGAAATGGAATTCGCAAATCAGTATGACTATGTAGTCATAAATGATACAGTGAAAGAGGCAAAGAATGATATAGAAACCATTGTTAGGGCGGAAGCAATGAGATGCAGTAGAAATAAAAAAATTAAAGAAACATTTAAAGGAGAGATTTTATAATGTTACGTCCATCATATTCAGATTTATTAGAGGTTTTAAATAAAGAAGCTGATAAGGACAATATTATCGGCAGCCGATACACCATCGTTATTGCAGTATCAAAGAGAGCAAGGCAGTTGGTAGACCATGCAGAGCCATTGACAACAAAGGTGAAAATAGACAAACCCGTATCCATTGCTGTCAATGAGCTTTTTGAAGGAAAAATCAAAATCAGCCAAAATATAGATGCGCTTGTAGAAGAAGTGGCAAAGACATTTGATGATATGAATGAAATCACCATGGAAGAAATGAACCAGAGTGAGGGAGAATAAGCAGTTACGGGAAGCTTTACAAAAGGTATCCTTAGATTAAAGACAAACCCTCAATTTAGCCAATTATTTGCAGAGGGTTTGGGAACGAAACGTTCCCAACTGAAATCACGCAGGGTGGATTTAGTTCGCACCCCGAAGAAAACGGGGACGTCCGAAGGACGGCTTTTACCACA
>CAZCDP010000082.1:0-6698 GCA_964497675.1 uncultured Candidatus Epulonipiscium sp. | reverse complement strand
ATCGCAGACTTTGAGCCGGTACGGCAGTATGTGGATGCGATTTTGTCCAGCGACGGTGCTATGGCGACCACGCAGATCGCAGCCGATTATGACATTAGCGCACGTACCCTCAATCGTATTTTGCATGATGAGGGCATTCAGCACAACGTGAATGGTCAATGGATCCTGTATCGCAAGCATATGGGGAAAATCGCCCCCTCCTTTCCATGTATATGAATTGCTCGGATTGTCCTATGATATGAAGAAATAGCAAGAAACAGGTCGCAGCCTGTCCCTTACTACGCCCTCATAAGGGGACTTCGGGCCAAGTTGGCCCGAAGTCAATAAGGGCTGTTTTGGTAGTGCTGTTCGGCTTCTTCCACGCTTCGCATATCGAAAACGTAGTGAAGCTCCGAAACCACACGCTTTATATCGTCCGGGCTGAAATCACAGTTTTCCATAGCCCAAATGATATAGCCCCGGCAAGCGCCGTTGCTCCATTACCCACACAGCAATGACTGTAATTCCTTATTCATAGTTAATCTCCATTCATCAATCGGGAATTGATATGCCGTTGCAGGTTGGTCTGTCATAAGACAGAAAGAAATGGCATAGCACTCCCTTTATATAAAAAACGATGGCACAGACGGTTGTGGCACAACCTCACTGGACTTTCCCACTCCCCATGCTTATGGCGAGCCGCACAATGCTTTGAGGGCGTTCAATGCGGGTTTATCATTATACCAATCAAAAGATTATCGCCGGGCGGCTTGCCATTTCCACCCTGCCACAGTCGGTATCAATCGCTCACGCTCCGTTTGGTCTTTCCCCCTTTCAACGTGCGGTCATGGCGTACCCTGCGGCTCGGCTCCCTCTTAATTGAACGTATCCGGGCCATCGGTTATTCAGTTGTCAAAGAGCAGAATATTGGGGGAGAAAATCTTCCTTCAATATCCGTGAGAATTGAAAGCTAAAAGTTCCGGGGTCAACGCAAATTTTTCAAAAAAAGTTCCATGTTCCGAAGTCCCCGCTCAATACTTTCGGATATGCGGCTCTTTGACACACCCTCTGCCCGTGCAATGTCTGATTTGCTGATACCGAGTATGTAGTGGGCGTAAATTCTTTTTTCCTGCTTGTCCGAAAGGGAAGTCATAGCGGCTTGTAATTGCGTAGCGGTCACTTTTTGTTCATAGATTTCATAGAGTGTAAGCGGCACGAACAGAATATCTTTTTCTATTCCGTCGTTAGCATCCAGCGAATAGTGAGCTTTGTTGTAGAAACGGCGGCGAATGTAATTCTTCTCTAAGCGTTCCGCTTCCAGCAGAGCGTCCTTGATTTCATCTGGAATCTCAACAAAAAAGTCTGAATTATAAGAGGGGTAATAATCCCGCAGATTGATTTTAGCCATAATGCATTCCTCCATTTTAATTTTTTTGAAGTTAGCGAATCAAAATGGAGAAGGAGGGGAACGACAGTGGGGTTGGACTTCGGGCCAACTTGGCCCGAAGTGATAGAGCCTGTCCGAGAAAAAAGCGATCAAAAAATGACGCAAAAAAACACCTTTGCGGGAAAATGCCCGAAAGGTGTCGAATAAAAAATGAGCGGAATGCCCGCCCATTTTTTGATATAATTTTTTGAAGCTATATGATTGGAGAGTGTTTGCTACATATAACCGCTACAAGAAAGCAACGGTCCCTCCCAAATAGAGAAAATCGGCTTTGTATACATGGAAAACCTCCATTCTCAAAGCCACCTATCTGAAAAAGGGCGCATCTTACCAAGCCCTCCACATACAGAGAACAGCGGCTTTGATTTGAGTTCAAAACCGCTGTTTAGTGTGAATTATCTTGTTATGCAACCGCCTAAACAACGGTTATTATTCATCATCCGAGCATTGGGCATATCTACGTTTCCTTATCCTCATTGTAAGATATGGCCTTTACAGGACATGCTTTTATTGCATTCTCCAACTTTTCCATATTCAATGTCTCATACGATTTTACGAGTGCCTTTTTGTTTCCCATCTCAAATACTTCGGGATAGTTCTTTACGCATAGAGTACAACCCATGCAGGCATCCCGGTTGATATGAAGCCCGGCCTGTGTCAATACCTCTCCCGGTAAATCCTTGTCTTTTATGATTTTCGCTGTTATCCATGAAAAGAGAATGATGGCAATAACGGTAAGTACCCATCGAATAGCCATAAATTTTGGCCCTAAAAACTTCGCTTCATTAAGGAGCATAGGAACCTTAATGACAGCCCATGAGCTTAGAATAATGACAACATTCCGAATGGAAGCCCCTTTTTTGTGAAGCATAACGCACATGGGAAACGCCGCATAAACTGGGCCTGCCGAAATACTGCCAACCAAAAAAGAGAAGAAAACACCTTTAGCTTTAGCGTCTTTACCCAAATACTGCATGATTTTTTCCTTTGGAACCCACATGTCCAAAAGTGCTGTCAGAACGAAGATAACAGGCATAATCATGAGCATTTCTTTGATATAATACCCGCTGTTTTTTACAGACTCAATGCCCATTGTTGGTTTTGCGATGAACATGATGATATAGGCTAAAGCCACAATGACCAAGAACAGATTTTCTTTTATCTTCTTTATGATTGTCATATCATCACCCCCATCACAAGTGCGATTGCAATAGCGAAAAGAAAACTAAGACCGTTGCGGATTGCGGTAAACTTTACTCCAAACGCCTTTTTCTCAAGGGGGAATGTTACGATTCCCACCATTGTCAGAGTTGTGAGGAAAGCAACAGACGGAACCACGCTAACGCCTGCATTCACCAATGTACCCACCAGTGGAAACGCAATAAAAGCGGGAACCAATGTAATCGTGCCAAGTAGCGCACCTCCAATGGTTGCCAGCAGAGCAGATTGAGTACTCAAAAACGCCGCAATTTCAGTGGGCGGCAGCAAGGTTAAGATTAAACCGATTGCGAAAACAATGGAAAGGATACTTACGACCATTCCTTTCCCCATTCCGAGCGCCATTTTAAGCGCCTGTTTCGTTTTCACTTTGTCTCTAGCAAGAGATATCCCAAGAAAAATTAGTGTGCCGACCCATATTGCCAGTGTAAAAATGTCCATATAAATCCTCCCTTCAAAATAAAGTTACTTTCCCGGTGCCGGCGCTTTTACGACAATTAACTCTAAGATTTCATCGTGCAGGTTTTTCACATTCATTTTAATTCCCTTGGGGATTTTCAAAACACTTCCAGTGGGATATTCATGAGTTTCCTGTTCATCCAAACCAATGGACAGAATTCCTCTAATTACCGCCATGTAGACATTGGAATTTGAGAAATGTTCGGGTAGCCCCTCACCTTTGCCCAGAATCATGTGGTTGTAATTCACATTTTCATCGGCAATCACCTTTTCAATCGTGTGATTGTTATTCTGTGCCATTTGATAAATCTGTTCAATCATTGATAGCTCCTCCTCTCTAATAAATATAATTATTATAGCGTTTCGATTCGGGTCAGAATAGACACCTATGTTTCTTTTTGCTATAATGTTTTATAACAAGGAGGAATGTTATTATGATAGAAGTAATTAAGGCAATACCACTGTTCATGCAGTTACCATCGGATAAATTGAAGTCTTTAATTTCCGATAATCAATTATACTTAAAGAACTATTCAAAAGGCGCAACAGTTTATAATCAAAAGGATCTCTGTGGTACATTTGATATTGTTATATCGGGTAGCCTTATCGTGTACTCTCTTTTAGAGAATGGTTCGGCAATGACAATGTTTGAATTCGGCCAAGGGCATATGTTAGGGGCGAACTTATTGTTTGGTGATACTCATACATATCCGTTCACAATTTACTGTCTGTCCGATGCACAGCTTTTACATATCACCAAAAAAGCGGTATCAGATTTTTTACATGAATATCACTTTACAATGCAGTTTATCGGAATGTTATCGCTTAACTCTCAGAAACTTAACCAAAAAATCACAATGGCAACACAAAGAACGCTTAGAGAAAACCTTTTAGACTATCTTAGACAGCAATCATTGCTGCAACACTCTAATAGCATTATATTGCCAATCAGCAAAAAACAACTTGCTGATTATCTTGGTGTGCAACGCCCATCTTTATTTCGGGAATTGAAAAGTCTAAAAGATGAAGGCATAATTGATGTTTCCAATCGGATTATTCGGCTATATCATACGCATAATTCTGTATGAACGCTAACCGGCAAGCAGGGCAAGTGTATTGACACTTGCACATTTTTGAGCTTTTCCCTTGCGGGAAAACTCAAAAATTGCTTGTTGGGGAGTGCCTTCCCCAAACCCTGCGACTTCGGGCCAAGTTGGCCCGAAGTCGGTGCGTTGCACCTCATGTTGCGTCATGTTCGCTATCGCTCCATTTCCTTATTTTTCTGCGCGTCCGTCAGTCCGAGCAGGTGGTCTATATTGCTTTTCACCGTTACAATTTCCTGCATAGCCTTTTTGGTTTCCCGGTACTCCCGGTAAGCCTTTTTCTTGTCTGCCGACAACCGCTGAAACTCCGCTTTCAGCGTATCCATTTTGGGGAGCTTCGCCCCGGACAGCAAACGCCGGAATGTGTCCTGCGCCGCCCGGTAGACGGCAACCCCATAAAAAAAGAGTTGGTCTGTTTTTTGTCTACATGCCAAGTATAGTCCAAAAGTAACGCGGGCTTGTGATTGGTCGCGCAGCCCTCCGCATGGCGAACGGCCTTGCGAAACGCACGGTCGTGGCGTAGATCGTCCAGATTGTCCAGAATGTATTGGCAATGCTGATGGGGGCAGTGGAGATTGCTTTCAAGGTCGGCGCAATAAGCGCAGTCGAGATGTTTATATTTATAGCGAAAATACATGGGGTTCCTCCTTCAGGTAAACTATTGACGGATTAACACGCCTACTTTGCGAACAAAACAAAAAAACAGCGGGAGCTGCCGCCACCGATAGGGTGGCAGCAGCTCCCGCCGCTTTCTTTAATGATGTATTTCCCCATGAACGTTGCCAGAATGTCGCGCAAGGTTGCCAGATTCTTCGGGGGCTGGCAACCTTAAAACTCCGCGGTTTCTCAAGGCTTTTACTCCGAAAACTGTCAAGGTTGCAAGATTGCCAGGGTATCCCCTTAATGCTCTCGTGTCCGCTTTAACGCAGCCTTGAGCGCATGAACCGTTTCGCTGATAATCTGTTTTTCCCCGGCGGTACAATCAGCTAAAACGTCTCCCTGCAACAATGCCTTTTCCGTTCGCAGGACATCGATGCCGTCATAAAAGAGATCATCCAAGGTCAAATCCAACGCATCGGCGATTTGCAAGTAGGTACTCACGCTGCCGCGCTCACGCCCGGTCTCCAGCAGACTCCAATACTGACCCGTAATATCTGTTCGCTCCGCCGCCTTTTCCTGTGTCAGCCCAAGCCGCTGACGTGCCGCCCGAATCCTTCCTCCCACGGTTTTGAGGTCGACTTCATGATTTTTCTCCATGCTCCAATGCTCCTATCATAGTTTTTTGAGCATGGCTATTTGTTTGGCCATGCCTCACCATGATAGAATCGAACATGAATATATAGTGGAGGGAGTTGTGTGAATGGGCAGGGATCATCAAACGGAAATGCCCATTCGGTACTTTTCAGAAGTCACAGCTCGAAAAGTGGACTGGCTCTGGTATCCGTACATTCCATTTGGCAAAATTTCAGTGATACAGGGCGATCCCGGTGACGGTAAGACGACGTTTATCCTGAACGTGGCAGCCTTGCTGTCCAAAGGACTTCCTATGCCGGGACTGGGTTCTTCCGTTTCCACTGCTGGTGTCATATACCAAAGCGCGGAAGATGGCGTCGAGGATACGCTAAAGCCACGGCTGATGAGTGCGGGCGCCGACTGTTCTCAGATTGCGTTTATAGATGAATCTGAATATGGATTAACTCTGAACGATGCCCGGATAGAGGACGCGATCAAAAAAACAAAAGCACGCCTGCTGGTGCTTGACCCGCTGCAGGCTTATTTAGGGGACGGTAATGAACTAAACCGCGCCGATGGCGTTCGACCGATGCTCAAGCAGCTTGCGTCCGTGGCCGAGCGCACCGGATGCGCCGTCGTTATGGTGGGGCATATGAACAAGGCAAGCGGCTCCAAAAGCATCTATCGCGGGCTTGGCTCCATCGACATCACAGCCGTGGCCCGGAGCGTTTTGCTGGTGGGCAGGATTAAAAATGATGCATCGGTGCGTGTGATGGCGCAAGTCAAAAACAGCCTTGCCAAAGAGGGAAAGCCCATTGCGTTCGAAATTCATGAGGATTCCAGCATTCGCTGGATTGGGGAATATGATATTACCGTTGACGATCTGTTAAATGGGGATAGCTGCGCTTCATCCGACAGTGGAAAAGTGCCGATGGTCATGGAAAACTCACGGAACTGCTCAGTGACGAGACGATTCCATGTGGGCAGATTTATGATGTATTCCGCGAGATGGATATGGGTAAGCGTACAGTGGATCGCGCAAAAAAGTCCCTTGGCGTTCGATCCGTCAAGCGTGCTGACGGCTGGTATTGGATGCTGTGAAGGAGGCCGTCATGGCAAATAACACGCGAAAGAGAATCATTTCCGAGGTCGATCCAAAGTACAACAGCAAGGACTGGCGGCAGAAAAAGCTGCGCGTGGCCGCCTATGCGCGGGTATCAACCGACAGCAAGGATCAGGAGAACAGCCTGAAAAACCAG
>CAZCDP010000081.1:0-6744 GCA_964497675.1 uncultured Candidatus Epulonipiscium sp. | reverse complement strand
CTTGTTTTACCGCAGGCAGTAGGCCCGCCTATGACGATTAAAGGTTTTTTCATATGAAAACCTCTCCTTAATTCTGAATCCGTTTGAATTTCTTCTCCAGTTCGTATTTAGTCATTTCAATAATTGTTGGTCTGCCATGAGGGCAAGTGAAAGGGTTTTCCAGTTTTAACAACCGTTCAATCAGTGCCGTAGCTTCTTGCAGACTTAGCCTGTCATTGGCTTTTACCGCCGCCTTGCAAGCCATGGTTGCTATGGCCAAAATTTTCGTGTCATAGACATTGGTGATGTTTCCGTCCCCCAACATATCGATTATATCTGTAAAAAACCTTACGCCTGTTGGCCCCCGCATAATAAAAGGAACGGAGCGTAATGCGAAGGTGTGTTCACCAAAGCCTTCGACTTCAAAGCCAAAGCTGGTCAAAAGCTCCAGATTATCTTTTAATGTCACTGTTTCCTTTACTGTCAACTGTAACATCAATGGTTCCAGCAACCGTTGGGAAACCAAAGCCTGTTTTTTGAAACTGTCCATCAGTTCCTCATATAAAATCCGTTCATGAGCGGCGTGTTGGTCAATCATAAAAAGACTGCTTCCCTGTTCAATCATCCAGTACGTATTAAATACTTGCCCGACGATTTTATAGTTTTTAAAAAAAGGTTCAAAAGCAGGCGATGTATCTTTTTCCCCCTGTGCTGCTTCAAAAACTATATCTCTTTTCTCATTTTTCTCTGTTGGAACAACAGTTTCATGGATTACAAGCTTTTCCGCTTCTTTGGAAACGCAAAAAGTGCCTCCATCTTCATTGATTGTTGGTTTGCTATCTTTTGTCAGATGCAGCAGTTCATCTATGGTTTTTGGCTTTTCTAAACGATTTTCTTCCTTTTCCAAAGAATTACCATAAGAAACAATTTTTTCTTCCTGAGCTGGCTTTTCCTGAAAAAGCCCCTCCTGAGCAAATGGCTGTTGTTGATTCTTTAAAAATCCCTTAGTTCCCTCTGATATCCCACTGTCCCAATTTGCTTTGGGAATCAGCACTTTGTCCTGAAAGGCTTTTGTTACTGCATCATAGAAGAATGTATAGATATCATCTTCATTGCGAAAACGCACCTCCAACTTTGCAGGATGCACATTGACATCTACCAAGGAAGGTGAAATTTCAAAATTTAGTACATAAACAGGAAATTTTCCTACCAATAACCTTGTCTTGTAAGCATCTTCAATGGCAGAAGAAACAATACTGTTTTTTACAAACCTTCCATTAATGAATAAGTTCTCATAGGTACGGTTGGCTCGGGCTAATTCCGGTTTACCAATCAACCCAGTCACTCCATAGATTTTATCTTTATACTCCAGTTCCATCATTTTCCCTGCCGTTTCTTTCCCGTACACATAAAAAACAGCAGCTTTTCTGTCATTGTTTCCAGAAGTATGGAGGATGGTTGTATGGTTGTTGATATATTTAAAAGAAATTTCAGGATGTCCTAATGCTATCTTGTTCATAATATCGGAAATGTAACCACTTTCCGTTGCCGGTTTTTTTAAAAATTTCCTTCGTGCCGGCACATTATAAAATAGGTTTTTTACAAGGATAGTTGTACCCACAGTGCAAGCTGCATCCTGCACCGAAATGACTTCTCCTCCATGAATCTCAATTTGTGTTCCCGTCGTTTCATCTTGGGTTTTTGTAATCATTTCCACCTGAGCAACGGCGGCAATACTGGCTAAAGCCTCGCCACGAAAGCCTAGAGAAAGCACGTTATCCAAATCCTCGATTTGCTGTATTTTATTGGTAGCATGGCGGAGAAAGGCAGTTTTTACTTGTTCCTTTGGAATCCCACAGCCATTGTCCGTAATACGGATAAAGGTAATTCCCCCATCCCGAATTTCCACAGTGACAGCACTGGAGCCGGCATCAATGGCATTTTCTGTTAACTCTTTTACCACAGATTTTGGCGACTCCACCACCTCACCTGCGGCTATTTTATTGATGGTACTGTTATCAAGAAGTTGAATTTGATTCATAATTCACCTCACTCGTTGTTCTACATCCCTTTTGATTTCTTTTGCAAATCAAATAAGGTTTGCAATGCCTCAATAGGCGTCATAGCCATAATATCCAGATTGTTGATTTCTTCAATCATTTGTGTTTCCTTTATAGAAAACATATCCATTTGTTTTGCTTTTTCTTCTATCATTTCTTGTGACTCTTTCGCAATTCTTTTTGCTTTTTTTGTAATATCCGCCGCATTTAACTGCTTTAAAATTTCAGCAGAACGCTTAATCACCTTATTGGGAAGCCCTGCCAGCCTTGCTACTTGAATCCCATAGCTGTTATCAGCACCGCCCCGCTTGATTTTCCGCAGGAAGATAATATCCTCGCCTTGCTCCTGAACACAAATACAGTAATTTTTCACACCGGATAGCTTACCCTCAAGTTCTGTCAGTTCATGATAATGGGTGGCAAACAGGGTTTTTGCACCAATCTGTTTTTGGTCTGTCACATATTCCAAAACAGCCCATGCAATACTCAAACCATCAAAGGTGCTGGTACCCCGTCCAATTTCGTCCAATATCAGAAGGCTGTTTTCCGTAGCATTGTTCAAAATATTAGCGACCTCTGTCATTTCCACCATAAAAGTGCTTTGGCCTGCCGAAAGGTCATCAGAGGCCCCCACACGGGTAAAAATACGGTCCACGATACCAATTCTCGCATAAGAAGCTGGAACAAAGCTACCGATTTGTGCCATAAGCACAATCAGCGCCGTCTGCCGCATATAAGTAGATTTTCCTGCCATATTGGGTCCTGTGATGATGGAAAGACGATTTTCCTCCTTGTCCAGAAAGGTATCATTGGGTATAAACTGCCCAGTCATCATTTTTTCAACTACAGGATGTCTGCCGTCCTTGACATCAATGATACCACTATCATCAACCGTTGGCTTGACATAATCCATTGATTGGGCAATTTCCGCCATAGACTGCAAAGTGTCAATAACCGATGTCACATAGGCGCAATATTGTATACGTTCCACCTCCGCTGCCACAGCGTTACGGATATCTGTAAAAATATGATACTCCAGACCGATAATTTTTTCTTCGGCACCCAGTATCAGTTCCGCCAATTCGTTAAGTTCCGGTGTAATATACCTTTCGCAATTTGCCAAGGTCTGTTTTCTGATATATCTGTCCGGTACTTCATCGAGATTGGACTTTGTGATTTCTATATAATAACCAAAAACCTTATTAAACCGAACCTTCAGATTTTTGATTCCTGTTTTCTCTTTTTCTTCATTCTCCAATTCATGAATCCAGTTTGTGCCTTCCGACTTTGCCTTTAAAAATACATCCAATTCTCCACTGTAACCCTGTTTAATCATTCCACCTTCTCGAACAGTAAAAGGAGGATCGTCAACAATGGCTTTATCAATGAGGGTATGTATATTTTCCAGGGTATCCAGTTCTTTATATAATTCATTCAAATAGGAACTCTTGCATTTTCTGATAATCTCCTTCAAAAGGGGGAGATTATCAATAGAACTTTTTAGTGACACTAAATCCCTGCAATTAGCACTTTGATACACAACCTTGCTCATAATGCGTTCAAAGTCGTACATAGAATTTAAAACTTCTTTGATTTCTTCTCGGATAAATAATTCGTTTTTCAGTTCCTCCACACTATCCAAACGCTTTTGAATCTCATCCGCATGGATTAAGGGCTGTTCTACCCATTTACGCAAAAGCCTTGCACCCATGGCAGTTTTTGTTTTGTCAAGAACCCAGAGCAGTGAACCTTTTCTGCTCTTTTCGCGCAAGGTTTCCGTTAGCTCCAGATTTCGCCTGGAGGATACGTCAAGAAGCATAAAATCGTTGGAGGTATAAAGCCCGATATGGGCAATATGGTGTAGTTCATTCTTTTGTGTTTCATATAAATATTGCATCAGACAACCGCTGGCACATACGGCAAAAATCTTATTTTTCAGCCCAAAACCATCCAGCGTACCTACTTTAAAATGGTCACAAAGTTTTTTCTGGGCTGTTTGGTAATCAAACATCCAGTCGTTACAAATATTTAATTTTAAATGAAACCGTTTTTCAAATTCCGGTGCTATATCATTGTTTTGAAATAATTCATTACAGATGATTTCCGCTGGGTTGTATCTTGCCGTTTCATCCAGTATCTTCGCTGTTGCCTGAAAGCTTACAAATTCCGTTGTCTGAAATTCACCTGTCGTCACGTCACAAACAGCCATGCCATAACCGCTTTTGTCACCAAAAATACACATGATATAATTGTTTTTTGTTTCATCCAGTACACTATTGTCCAAAACTGTGCCGGGCGTGACCACGCGGACAACCTCACGTTTTACAATACCCTTGGCTTGTTTGGGATCCTCCACCTGTTCACAAATAGCGACTTTATAGCCTTTTTCAATAAGTCGGGAAATATAACCATCCGCTGAATGAAAGGGAACACCGCACATAGGCGCACGTTCCTCCTGCCCCCAGTCCTTTCCGGTCAATGTGATTTCCAGTTCTTTGGAAGCAATCATAGCATCCTCAAAAAACATCTCATAAAAATCGCCAAGTCTGAAAAAAAGCAGACAGTGTTTATATTTTTTTTTAATTTCAAAATATTGTTCCATCATTGGAGTGATTTTCGCCATACCATTCCTCTTCTCAAATGAATCCCAAACATCAATTTACAGGAAGTACCCGAATCTAAAAAAAGATTCGGGTACCGGATTTGTTCAATCAGTGGCAGCCGCCGCCGCAGGATGAGCAGCATTCAGGGCTGCATCCACCTGTCTGGCTTGGTTCGTCGCCAGCGAGTGTTGCTGTTACAATGGAGAATATAGAATTCATAAAGTTGTTGAATTTTACTTCTGCTGCAAACAGTTCGGAAGCAGCTTTGTTTTCCTTGATAACATTGCCTCTTTCTCTCATCTCATCGCCAAAAGCCTTCTGTTCCTCCGGAGTTGTTTTCCCTGCTGAAAATTTTTCTTCAAATTCTTTCTGAAGTGCTGTGTATTCTTCAACCAACTTAACGATTTCCGGCTCTGCCTCATAATTTTTCTTTGCTTCTAATAACAATTCAACTTCAGGAGTTTTTAATAATTCTTCTCCCAATGCTCTAGCCATTTCATAAACTGATGCCATGTTAGTCACCTATTACCCTTTCTCCAATTAAATAAAATGTTTTATTATCAATAATCTTAACAGGTATTATTTTACCAATTAAGTCATTTGTACCTTCAAAATGAACAAGACTGTTGTTTTCTGTCCTGCCAGTCAGTACATCCTTGTTGTGTTTACTGATTTCCTCAGCCAACACCATAAAGGTTTTTCCTACCTGTGCGCTGTTCACTTCATAAGCGATGGGGTTCAACGTATCCAAAAGACGTCCGAATCGGTCTTTGATAACCTCCTCCGGCACTTGCTCCTCCATAGTCGCTGCCGGTGTACCTGTTCTCTTAGAATAGATAAATGTAAAAGCAGTACAATAACGAACCTTTTTCACGACATCCAGAGTTTCCAGAAAATCTTCTTCTGTTTCACCCGGAAAACCAACAATGATATCTGTACTAATCGCCATGTCAGGTATGGCTTGCCGCAGCTTTCGCACCAATTCCAGATAACTTTCCTTGGTATAGCGGCGGTTCATGCGGCGTAAAATTTCGGTACTGCCGGATTGAACCGGCAGGTGAATGTATTTGCATACCTTGTCGCAATCCTTCATGGCTTCTATGAGTTCGTCGGAAAGGTCTTTGGGATGGGAAGTCATGAAACGAATCCGTTCCAACCCATCTACTTCATTTATCATTCTCAAAAGTTGTGCAAAAGAAACAGGATTGTCCAAATTCTTTCCGTAGGAATTTACATTCTGCCCCAAAAGCACAATTTCTTTTACGCCGTCAGCCACCAATTTTCTGACTTCCCTTAAAATATCCTGAGGTTTTCGGCTGCGCTCTCTGCCCCTTACATAGGGAACAATGCAGTAGGAACAAAAATTGTCACATCCAAAGACAATATTGACACTGGATTTAAACGGATATTTTCTGTTGTGGGGAATATCCTCCACGATTTCTTTCTGTTCCTGCCAAATATCAATAATCGTATGTCCGCTTTCCATCCTATTTTGTATCAATTCAGGCAGCTTATACAGGTTGAAGGTACCAAATATAATATCCACATGACGATATGTCTTTTTAATGGTTTCCAAAACAGGTTCCTCCTGCATCATACAGCCACAAAGAGCTATGATGATATCAGGTCTTTCTTCTTTGTAATGTTTCAGCCATCCAAGCTTTCCGTAAACCTTTTGTTCTGCATTTTCTCTGACACAGCAGGTGTTGTAGATGATGAAATCCGCTTGGGTTTCCTCCGTTGTTTCCAGATACCCCATCTCTTTCAGCATACCGGAAAGCTTTTCGGAATCATGGGCGTTCATCTGACAGCCCATAGCTAGATTATAGAAATATTTCTGGCGGCCTGTTTGAGCTTTTTCTTCATCATTTTTCTTTCGCAAGGCCTCTATTATCTTGTATTGTCTGGTGATTTCACTTTCCGAAATTTCCTTTGTTCTATTTTCACTCATGTTGTACCACCCTGTTATTATTTTGCATATTAAATGTTGCTCGTAAAAAAAGCAATATAATATAATATAACATATTTCCTGTTATTTCTCAAATAAATAATATGCTTTTCTTTTCAAAAAAATATTCACAAATTATTCACAAATACTTCAT
>CAZCDP010000080.1:0-6764 GCA_964497675.1 uncultured Candidatus Epulonipiscium sp. | reverse complement strand
CGTCTGTGTACCAATGGAACCGGTAGAGCCGAGTATTGATATGGTTTTCAAAATTTTTCACCTCAAAATCATGGTTTTACCTGAATCAAAAATAACATAATATAGTAAACTGCCGGTGCTGTCAACAAAACACTGTCAAAACGGTCGATAATGCCCCCATGACCGGGAATCAGTTTGCCAAAATCTTTAATTCCTGTATAGCGTTTCATAGCTGATGCTGCCAAGTCACCAATCTGAGATAGAATGGAACCAACACACCCAGTCATGCCGCACAACAGTACAATATTAACATCTTCCATCACAAAATAATGCCGCACCACAGAGCCGTAAATCAACGCCAACACTGTTGCAGTCACAACACCTCCCACAGAGCCTTCAATGGTCTTTTTGGGGCTTAGGGAAGGAATGAGTTTGTGTTTTCCTACCGTAACACCTGTAAAATACGCACCTGTATCACAACCCCATGCTGAAATAAAGGCAAGCCAGATAAACACATTGCCATATGTGTATTCCCGAATTAAAAAAATGTGAGAGAGCAAAAAGCAAACATAGAAAAAACCAAAAAATGTGGTCATACCTTCCATTATATTGGTATGGTTATGAAAAATAACGGAATAAACCAAAAGCACCAACAGAAAAACTGAAACAAAAATATTGAACATATTCTGAGCATTGATAATTTCTTCCATAAAAATTACATAAAATATTGCAAAAGCATAGCCTATCATATGAATTCTGGTGTTTTTCGGAGAAAATGCCTGATAAAATTCCCGCATTCCTATAAGCGAAGCTGCAAGAATACCGATTTGCAAAGGAATCCCACCATAAACAACAAGAAATATTATAATAGGCAAACACACAAGACTCGAAATAATCCTTGTCAACATATTGAATCACCTCTGTTATTTTCTGCCGCCAAACCGTCGGTTTCTGTTTTGATACTGATAAATTGCCAGTTTAAAATCATCCTCCGTAAAATCCGGCCACAATTTTTCAGAAAAAGAAAATTCCGAATACGCAATCTGCCACAAAAGAAAATTGCTGATTCGTTCTTCCCCACTGGTGCGAATCAGCAGTTCAGGGTCAGGAATACCTGCCGTATCCAGAGAACTTGCAATTAAATTTTCATCAATGTCCTTGGCTTTGACTTCGCCCATCTCGATTCTTTTCCCGATTCTTTTCATGGCTCGTAAAAGTTCATCCCGCCCGCCATAGTTCAAAGCGATGTGCAAAATCATTCCCGTTTTATTTTTGGTCAAATGCTCCAATTCTATAATTTTTTCCTGAATATCCTTGTCCAAACGATAAATATCCCCAATAATATGGACACATACTTCATCAGCTTTGGCACGGTCAATGTAGGTATCCAGATAATTCCGCAGTAAATCCATGATACCTTTAACTTCCTCGTCGGAACGTTTCCAGTTCTCTGTGGAAAAAGCGTAGACTGTAAGATGTTTGACACCCAGTTTCATTGCAAATTGAGAAATTTTTTCTAATGTTTGTGCGCCTGCTTTATGACCAGCCTTTCTGGGCAAAGCTCTTTTGGTAGCCCATCTGCCGTTCCCATCCATAATAATTGCAATATGTCGGGGTATTCTTGTATTATCCAGTATGATTTCTTCTTTGTTTAAAAAAGGAAACATAACGACCTCCCATGTCTTGCATTTAAGTCCTGATTAAAAAACGATATATGATAAATTGCCCCTCTCACAAAAAGAGGGGCAACTGTGTTCATTTTAAACGTATCAAGCTATTTTTTAAGCCATCCGTACAAGGCTTTTATACAGCAAGAATGTCTTTGCATTTTGCATCACATTTTTTGTCTATTTCTGCAACATATTTGTCTGTCAGCTTCTGAATTTTATCTTCCAAGTCCTTCAGTCCGTCTTCTGGAATTTCTTTTTTCTTTTCCATTTTTTTGAAAGTATCTAAAGCATCTCTTCTGACGTTTCTCAAAGCAATTTTTGCATTTTCCGCTTTTTTCTTCACATCTTTTGTTAATTCTTTTCTTCTTTCTTCTGTCAGTTCAGGGAAAACAAGGCGAATTACTTTTCCATCATTGTTTGGATTGATTCCCAAATCAGAAGCACTAATTGCTTTGCAGATTTCTTTTACAAGATTAGCATCCCATGGCTGAATCTGAATCAATCTTGCTTCGGGTACCGTAATATTTCCCACCTGATTAACAGGTGTTGGTGTACCATAGTAATCCACATTGATTTTATCCAACACGTGAGGATTCGCACGACCTGCACGAATAGTCATATAATCATTTTCCAAAGCAGATACGGATTTTTTCATTTTTTCTTCATAAACAGCTATTTCAGTTTCCATATATTTTTCCTCCTAAATTAATTATTTAATTATACAGTTACGAGGGTACCAATCTTTTCCCCGCTGATGGCTCTAATGATACTTTCCGGCTCGTTCAGCCCAAAAATAACAACAGGAATACTACGCTGAAAACATAGGTTTGCAGCCGCCATATCAATGACACTCAAATTATTTTTTACAATATCGTGAGACCGAATCACATCAATTTTTTTTGCACTTGGATTTACGGCAGGGTCACTGTCATAAACTCCATCGATATTTTTTGCAAAGAAAAGGCCATCTGCATCAAGCTCGGCTCCTCTTAAGGCTGTAATCGTATCTGTAGAAAAGAAAGGATGACCCAGACCACCGGCAAAAATAACAATCTTTCCTTGCTGTAAATACTCCAAGGCTTTTTCTTTGGAAAATTGTTCTGTCATAGTTCCTACGATAAAAGGAGTTTGTACAACAGCGCCAATACCATCCTGTACGAAAGCATCTGCTACATAAATTGCATTCATAACTGTGGCAAGCATTCCAATCTGATCCGCTTTTGTCCGATCCATCTTTGAATTTGCGCTTCTGCCGCGCCAAAAATTCCCACCGCCAATCACAAGGCATACCTGCGTTCCTTTTTCCAGAATCACTTTGATTTGTCTGACCAATTCCTTGATAACATCATGATCAAAAGTGACACCTTCCTTATCGCCCGCTAGAGCCTCTCCACTGATTTTGAGTACGATTCTTTTATACATTACGATAGCCTCCTCCAATACTAATGTACCACATAACCATAAAAAATGCCATATTTTTTTCTCTTTCCCAAATGATTTTAGATAAATTCCCGAAAAAAAGGAAACACCGCTTAAAGCGTGTTTCCTTTTTTAATTATTCTGTTACTGAATGACTTTCGCTACTTCGTCAGCAAAGTTTTCTTCCTTCTTTGCCAAGCCCTCACCTGTTTCATAACGAACATAACGGGTGATTTCAATAGATGCACCAACTTCTTTTGCGACAGAATCAATATATTTTTGAACTGTCATATCGCCATCCTTAACGTAAGCCTGTTCTACAAGACAAATTTCTTTTAATTCCTTCTTCATTCTTCCTTCAATCATTTTAGCAATGATATTGTCAGGCTTGGAAGCATTTTTAGGATCATTCTTAGCCTGCAAGGTTAAAATTTCTGTTTCCTTCTGGATAAATTCTTCAGGAACATTTTTTGATGAGATAAATTTTGGATTTAAAGCTGCAATCTGCATTGCAATATTTTTACCTAGTTCATCTAATGCTTCTGTTTCTTTTTCACAAGCAAGTTCAATTAAAACGCCGATTCTGCCGCCGCCATGAATATAAGAAACAAGAGCACCTGACTGTGCCTTCACATATTTTTCAAAACGTCTGATATTTAAGTTTTCACCAATTACTGCAACTTTCTGGCTCAAAGCATCTTTTACAGTATACTGTGAATCCAGAATCCATTTTTCAGCAAAGAAAGCATCCATATCTGCTGCATCGGAATTTGCTGCCTGTTTTGCAACAGCTGTAACATAATCTCTGAATGTCTGGTTTTTTGCAACAAAGTCTGTTTCAGAATTAACTTCAACGATAGCGCCAACTTTGTTATCATCGGACAAATAAACCTCAACCATACCTTCGGAAGCAATACGACCTGCTTTTTTAGCGGAAGCTGCAAGTCCTTTTTCTCTTAATAATTCTACTGCTTTTTCTAAATCACCGTCTGTATCCTGTAATGCTTTTTTACATTCCAACATACCAACGCCTGTCATCTCTCTCAGTTCTTTTACCATTCCAGCTGTTATTGCCATAATTTACATACCTCCGTTTATGGGTTCTCTTGTAGTTTAAAAAAAGCTTCAGCCCATTTATATCGGCTGAAGCTTGGGCATATGCCTGATTTCAATATTATTCAGCTGCAACCGTTTCTTCTGTTTCGGCTGTTGTCTGTTCGCCCTGTCTGGATTCAATTACTGCATCAGCCATTTTAGAAGCAATGAGCTTTACAGCACGGATTGCATCATCATTTCCAGGGATTACAAAGTCAATTTCTTCTGGGTCGCAGTTTGTATCAACAATAGCTACAATGGGAATACCCAGTGTGTGGGCTTCCTGAATTGCGATTCTCTCTTTTCTTGGGTCAACTACAAACATAACATCAGGAACTCTCTTCATTTCTTTAATGCCGCCCAAGTTATTGTCCAATTTTTCTTTTTCATGAAGAAGCATTGCTACTTCTTTCTTTGGAAGCACTTCAAATGTACCGTCTTCCTGCATTTTTTCAAGCTGTTTTAATCTAGCGATTCTTGTTTTGATTGTGTTAAAGTTCGTCAGCATACCACCTAACCATCTCTGGTTTACATAGTACATACCGCATCTTTGAGCTTCGTCTTTAATGGATTCCTGAGCCTGTTTCTTTGTACCAACAAAAAGAATCTCGCCGCCTTCAGCGATGATGTTGCTTACTGAATAATAAGCTTCGTCAACTTTTTTTACTGTTTTCTGAAGATCAATAATGTAGATTCCGTTTCTTTCTGCAAAGATGTACTCTGCCATTTTAGGGTTCCATCTTCTTGTCTGATGACCGAAATGAACACCTGCTTCTAATAATTGTTTCATTGATATAACGCCCATAGCGCACCTCCTGTGGTTTATCCTCCGTACCTCGCTCTTATTCGGGTGACCAACCTTTTTTGGCACCAACCCGAGACATTGAAGTACGTGTGTTTTTAGTTACCTTGGGCATTGTACCATACCCATAGAAAAATTTCAACATTTTTTTTAAGGAACCTTGTTTTTTTTTGATGAAACAGTTTATTTTTTTTCCGTTTACCTCATTGTTCCTCGTCTTTTTCGTTATTTTCCATGATATAACCACATTTTCCATTGGAACAAACGATTTTGGGATTCTTTTTCCCCTTTTCTTCCATGAAGCTGCCACACTTGGGACATTTTTCTCCGGTCGGTTTATTCCATGACATAAAATTACATTCCGGATGATTTTCGCATCCATAATACATTCTGCCTTTTTTGGTTTTTTTAATCAATACTTTTCCGCCGCATTCAGGACATATTACCCCTGCATCCTCAAAAAACGGTTTGGCATTTTGACATTCCGGAAACCCTGGGCAAGCCAAAAATTTTCCGTATCTGCCATATTTAATAACCATGTTGCGGCCACATTTTTCACAAATTATATCGGTGACCTCGTCTTTGATTTCCACTTTTTTTAACTTTTCTTCTGCATCGTCCACTGCCTGTTTAAAAGTTGGATAAAATTCCCGTATAATCTGCTTCCATTCCTCCTTGCCTTCCTCGACTTCATCCAGCCTGTCTTCCATATTTGCTGTAAAGTCAATATCTACAATGTTTGCGAAATACCCTCTCATAATGTCATTAACTACTTCTCCCAACTCTGTGGGATACAGATTTTTGGCTTCTTTTGTAACATAGTTTCTGGCTTGTATTGTTGTCAAGGTAGGGGCATAGGTACTTGGACGACCCACACCAATTTCCTCCAGTATTTTGATTAAGGAAGCATCGGTAAACCGAGCCGGCGGCTGGGTAAAATGTTGATTCGGTATAATTTCCAGAACATCCAGAACATCGCCTTTTTCCAGCTTCGGAATTTTTGAATTTTCTTCTTCCTCCCCTTTGCTGTAGACTTCCAAAAATCCTTTGAATTTTAAAACAGAACCGCCTGTACGGAAAAGATAGGCTCCCGCTTTGATTTTTACAGAGAGGGTATCATAGACAGCCGAACTCATCTGGCTGGCGATAAACCGTTCCCAAATCAATTTATAAAGCTTGTACTGATCCTTGGTAAGGGAATTTTTGATATTTTCAGGCGTTCTAACGGTATTCGTAGGGCGGATTGCCTCATGGGCATCCTGAGTTTTTCCCTTGGACTTATAAACAGCTCGTTCAGGGTTAATAAACTCTATACCAAAATGCTCTCCGATATAGCTTTTTGCTTCTTCATAGGCCTCATCAGAAATACGAAAAGAATCTGTACGGATATAGGAAACAAGGCCAACCGTACCTTCTCCCTTGATGTCTACCCCCTCATAAAGCTGCTGTGCAACCATCATTGTTTTCTGCGTAGTCATATTCAAATATTTACTGGCTTCCTGCTGTAACGTACTGGTCGTAAAGGGGGCAACGGGGTTTTTAACTCGGGTTCCGCTTTTCACATCACTTACCGTAAATGTTTCACCCTCCAAGTTGCTTAAAATCTCATCCACTTCACTTTGGTTGTGCAGCTCCATTTTACTTTTTTCCTTACCGTAAAATTTCGCTTCAATCTCTTTATGGTCTCCGTTTTTTAACAATGCACCAATAATGGATAATTTTTAGAATAATTGCATCAATCAACGCCTGCTTTTTGAATTTATAAAACACCGCGAACAAAATATAGAATCTGAACGTTA
>CAZCDP010000079.1:1273-6799 GCA_964497675.1 uncultured Candidatus Epulonipiscium sp. | reverse complement strand
ATATTATCTGTGTCTTACTTTTACTGATAACGCACATCGTCGCAAGTAAAAGTAAGACACAGATAATATCATGTGCAACAATATTACCTTGTAAAATCAAGGCTCGTAAAGCATTGATTACATGAGTAAACGGGTTTAGATTCACCGCAATTGCCAATCCCCCAGATAATCTGTCCGCCGGAAATAATGCCGTGCTTAGAAAGAAGATTGGCAGGACAATTGCGTTCATCACGGTTTCGTAAATGACTTCATTGGGAAGGCAAAGGCTAATCGAATAAGTAAGTCCTGCCATAAAGAACGCTGTCATAAATACCAGCAAAGCAATTAGGAGTAATCCGGTAAATCCGGAAGCAATTTTTACAGAAAAGAATAGGCTGACAATGCACATAATAGCAACTTCAATAAAAGTACATAATACTGCTTCTAATACTTGGCCGAGTACAATCGAACTTCTTTGAACCGGAGCAATCAACATCCGGTAAAAGCTACCATCCGTTTTCATCAGGTAATTCATAATGCCGCTGCTACTGCAAGCTCCAAGGCTTACCAGTACAATAAGTCCGGGGAGAATAAAGGCAGTATAGTTCTTAATTCCAATACCCTGCATGGACTGCCCGGCAACGGCGCTATATAAAACCAGCCAAAGTATAGGTTGTAAAATTGTCATTATAATGGTGAAAGCATTGTGGAAACGCCACTTTACATTGCGCTGGAGTAGAGTAAAAACCCCCATCAACTGACCTCCTTTCCATCTTCGCCAGTTAGCTTGATAAAAACATCTTCCAAGGTAGGCTGGATAATTTCGATACCCAAGAAAGAAATATCATGCTCCAACAGCCAACGGTTAGCTTTTTCTAAATCGTTATGCCCGTTTTTTAAACTGGGATAATTTTATCATGGCGTAAATCCGATTCTTTCAGAGCAACAACGTTTTTTAGCGGTTCAAAACAGTTTTTGGCTTCTTCTTTTGATACAAAGCTGATTTTCAGCATATCCTGTCGCAAGTATTCCCGGAGAGCGTTCGGAGAACCTTGAATAATCTCTTTTCCGTTTTTCATAATGCAGATGGTATCGCTTAACTGGTCGGCTTCCTCTAAGTAATGGGTTGTCAAAAAAATCGTGGTTCCAAAATCGTTTCTGATCTTTTTCATCATATCCCACATCGCCATGCGGGATTGAATATCCATGCCAACGGTAGGCTCATCCAAAAATAGCACTTTGGGATTTGACATCATATTGAGTGCAATATCGAGCCGTCTTTTTACCCCGCCGGAATAGGACGAAACAGGGTACTTCAAATATCGTTCTAACCCAAAGCAGGAAATTAATGTTTCCATACGTTTTTGTGCATCCGGTTTCGACACCTTATAAAGCTTACTTTGAAACATCATGTTTTCCGTGAGAGATAAGTGTGTATCAATAGACGTCCGCTGTGCTACACAGGAAATTTTGGCTCTAATAGCAGCCGCTTCACGGTAAACATCTTTTCCAAACATGATTACGCTACCGGCTGTAGGGCGCAGATAAGTGGTCAGCACATTGATAAGAGTTGATTTTCCTGCACCATTTTGTCCTAAGAGAGAAAAAATTTCTCCCTCATTTACAGTCAAAGTAAGGCCGTTTAATGCCTGCACCCCGTTCTTATACTTTTTAACTAAATCTTTAACGTAGATAGCGGCCATTTTATTCCTCCTTGATCGGGAACAATATTTCTGTAATGTATTTATCTAGGTTTCCCTTCAAAAGCATTCCAGGCCCTTTAATGAAAACTTCCCTAAACGGTGGCTGCAATTTAAGGCTATGTTCCGCAGCATATTTGTCTATTTCTCCGTAGGCTTTATACATAGTTTCATAAGAACCGATATGCGTAACGCTAACTGCTTTGATACGGGGCATTTCTTTTACTTCAATTCCATTTCCGGAAGGTGTTTCAGCAGTTGGTACACATAGATCCATTTCTCCCATTTTTGTTTCCGGGTTCATCACATAATAGCAGAAAAATGGTGCGCCGTTTGTTTTTCCTTTGATAGACTTAAAAACATTCGGGAAAACCTTATTTGCTTCAGTTGCAATTCCTTTGTACCGTAGAAAAGCAACGCGGATCGGTTCAATATCCCTGATTTCAATTTTGTATTCCATTAATTCAATTCTCCTTTTCTTTTTTTACCGCAATCCATACTTCGGAGTGCCCCTCCTGCGGTCTTTCCCTGCTGATCGGATAGACTTCAATATCCGGCAACTCTGCGTAAGTATACCCTGAGAATGGAAGCCACTCTGTGAGGAAACGTTTGAAAATGCTTTGAATAGATTCTTTGAAACGCCCGTCACTTTCAAAAATTACCCATGTGGCTGCCGGAATTTCATATTCAAACATCTCTTCTGGGGTAGGTTTATCGGTTGCCGCCGCAATGTAATAATAAATTTCGTCGGAGCTTTGGCATGCGGTAACTCCCAACACATCCTTTGGGAACTGGTTTGACAGATTGCAGATTTCTGGGAATTGGCTGCTCTTTACTGCCTTGCTCCAGAAAGGGGGAACAAGTTTTTTGTTTTCTTCCATATCCAACGTTAATGGAATACGAATACCCACAATTCGCATAGCTTCTTTTTCTTCGACCCTATAGGACATAACATTACCTCCTGTAACTTTGACTAAAAATTTGATAGGAGGGTACGCATTAAGTACGCTCCCCTGTGTTTTTGCTGAAATCGGAGAAATTCCATGCACACTCTGAAATGCCCGGTTAAAGGATGTGGGGGAAGTATAGCCATATTTCAATGCAACATTCAAAACTTTCATATCTGTCGTCTGTAGATCAAATGCTGCCTGTGTCATCCTCCGATGTCGGATATATTCAGATAACGAAATACCTGCCACATAAGTAAACATTCGTTGAAAATAATAGGTGGAGCAACACGCAATTTTAGCGGCTTCTTCATAGGAAATCTCACCGGCTAAGTTGTTTTCAATGTAATCTATGGCATTGCTTAAATTCTTTAGCCACTCCATTTCTTCACCTCCTTGTGTAAATCATACTACGGCAAGTAAATTTAATCCTCGCTTTTGATGTCCTCTTTTGTAAACTTTACCTCAATAAAATTTTTATATCAACGATATTCAATGACCTAATGTAAGAATAGTTTTAGGCTAAAGCCAATTAGAAAATCGCCATAGATCAAATGAACAATTTTTAATAAATGCAATTCATGTAAAGTACCGACATCAGTGCGTTTTCATTTTCGTGCTTCCATTGTAAAATTTAACAGGAGGTGAACTGGCAGCGAATGATTTACTGCACTCATTTGGTCAAACCATCAAGGATGCACGTCAGGCCGCGAGGTTGACACAAGATGATCTTGCTGAGCAGACTGGAGTCACGCACGGTACATCATGGCCATTGAAAATGAAAACAAACAGCCCAGCATGAAGGTGCTGTTTAAACTCATCCGCGCCCTGAAAATATCTGCAGATACGATCTTTTTCCCTGAAATTCAACATACAGACAAGAAAAAAGAGCAACTCACATGATCCATCTGTGCGATGAACGGGATTTGCAGGTCGCTACAGCAACCATCAAGGCGTTATTGGATACAAAATAGGTAAGGAACCATCTTCTTCGGAGGATGGCTCCCTATTTTTATAGAGAAAGTTGTTCTTTCTCTGTTGTTAAAGCTACGTTAGAGTGAGTCCTTCTCTGCATGGTTCATGATGAGCCATGCCATAGTCCACTAAAAGGACGCACCGCTCTCTTGGCGGACTTGCATGGATTTTTTCACAGCTTCACTGTGTAGAGCAGGCCGCTCTTGCCGCCGTTTTCACGCCATCGCTGCTCCTTGGAAAGATGGCCAGTCTTTTCAAGGTCAGCAATGGCACGTTTCACGGTACTGCGGGAGAACTTTAATTCCTTGGCGATGGTTCCGATAGCAGGATAGCACTTTCCATCCTTATCGGCACGATCCCGAAGATACATATACACAGTGACCGCCCGGTGTGAAATATCCGCTGCATATAGGGATGTAAAGTAGCCCATACAGACACCTCCTTAATCCGTCCGAAGCGGAGGCTTATGTTCCATGCCTTGATGCACCTCTGTCGGTTCAGGTACAGGCGTATGAATACTTCCTCCGGAGGTGGTATCAGGAGGCTCCGGCGATTCATCAAAGTCATCCTCGTAGGCACAATTTTGCTGAATAATTTCTTGTTCCAACTCGAAGCGGTCAGCATAGGCAACTTTACGTGCTGCTCTTTCCTCTACTTCATATGGCTTTTCAAACACAATACCCCATTTCAGAAATAACTTAAGAGTTGTTCTCATAGGGCAGCATCCTGTTTTCGCCAGAATAAAGCTACCCTTTGGCAGTTTTTTCAGCTCGTCAGGTGTCATCAATGGTCTTTGGGTCATCTGGAGGCTCTGGCTCGGATCATTTTTTCCTCTGCTGATAGAGCCGGACATGACTGTCTTATTGCCAAGAGCTTTGGAGAGAATTTCAGCACTTTCAGAGTTAGGCGCAAACCCACCGAGCAGAATATCCTGACAGTTGTCGATGATGATGGCGGAACCCTCTCTGCATAGTGATAGGTAAGTCTTTGATATCATCTCTAACTTTTCCCCCACTCCACACCGTGCGTGCGAGTTTCCCCGCACACGGCGTTCCATCAAAACTAAATTTTGCAACTTAAACTATATCTGAAACTAAACACATTATTTTAGATACTTGGTAGGTCGAGCATTATTCTTAGGCGGTTGATTTTAGCCATCTGCTTTTTGTCCGGCTTAACAACATCCAGATAGAACTGAGTAGTTTCGGGCTTTTTCGCATGAAGCAAATGATGAACATTCATTGTTATCAGCACCAAGTTGCTATAGCTATCATCTTTGGTTTTATGGTATGGCGTTTTGTGGTGGCAATGCATATTGCCAATTTCAAGCGTTTCACCAGTGATGAAGCACTTGCCATATTGACCACTGTATAGCGCAATTTTATTGTTGTAAAATTCAGCACGCTGTCCATCAAAGATATTTTCCATCAGACACTGTAAGCTTGCCATATTTACACCAGCAAGGGCTTTATAAATTTCTGCTCTACCCTCTATAGTATAATTGTTGATAGCCACCCTTTTATCCAATGGCGTGCGATTTTGAATATACCCGATTGGCACACTGCCGTTTGTCCAACAAATCGAAGTTGCTTGCTTCCACCATACTTTTCTTTAATATATCCGCTTGGATTTCCTGCTCGTTTTAGCTTTATGCTGTGTTTTAAGGCTCTACTTACAATAAATGCAATACTCCTAAAATCAATATTACAGTGCGTGGCTATTTGATAGTAATTGTGAAACCCTATGATTTTGCTGTTATATAACCATATCTCATAACCAACATTTTTAGAATTTTTTAGCTTTTTCACTTGCTCTACAAGGGCGTTAATGACAGACCGTTTTGCCTTATCAGATAGATTGCTTTTGACAACTTGCTTTGCACCTTTAGGTACAACCTTTAATTTGAAGCCCAAAAACACAGTGTA
>CAZCDP010000079.1:0-1263 GCA_964497675.1 uncultured Candidatus Epulonipiscium sp. | reverse complement strand
AATTTGTTATTCTGGATTTTTCGGGGCTTATGTCAAGGTCTAAGCGTTCTTTTAACCACAGCTTGACCGCTTCAAAAACCTTTTTAACAGTCTGGTAATCCTTGGTGAAAATTTTGAAGTCATCAGCGTATCTGACAATGTGCATTTCCTTTAGCTTTGTACGATTCCTCATGCTTGCATACTCGTTCGTCCGTTTCCGCTGACCGTTGGGATTAAACGCAGGAGTGACCTCTTTGATATCCTTGGTGCTCCACTGATTTTCGACCCACTTGTCAAGCTCATTTAGGACAATGTTTGAGAGCAACGGACTGATAATTCCACTTTGTGGTGTGCCTTTTGCACTTTTAATAATTTGTCCATCTGGCAGAATTACCTCACTATTGAGGATTTTTGAAATAATACAAAGTAGGTTTCTATCTTGCAAGCCCAATGTCCACATCTGCTTTAACAGCTTTGCGTGGTTCACATTATCGAAAAAGCCTTTAATATCGACATCTACACAATAGTCAAGATGTTTTTGTTGCATACAATGCATGGCTTTAGATATTGCGTTTTCACAGCCTCTGTTGGGTCTGAACCCATAACTGTTATCGCTGAACTTTGCTTCGCATATTGGCTCTAACACTTGCAAAATGCACTGTTGAACAAGTCTATCTGTTATGGTAGGAATTCCAAGCGGACGCACTCTGCCACTGCCGTCACCTTTGGGTATTTCTACCCGCTTGACTTTTTGTGGCTTGTAATTCTTAAACATCATCTGCACTTTTTCCACCAACGCTAAAACATCAGTGTCATTTATACTGACAATATTTTTCTTATCCACTCCGCTTGTTTTACTGCCCTTATTACTTTTTATATTTCTGTAGGCAAGTAAAATGTTGTTCTTCGATGTGATTGTATCAAGCAAATTAGTGAAGTTTTTACCGTTCTGCGATTGCCTGTACAACTTATCGAAAACGCTTTGCATATCGAAATACTCATTGTTTCGTAAGCTTTGTTTCTTTTTGTGTTTTACAAACAAGTCTGTTTCACTCCTTTGGAGGAGTTACCGCATCTTTTAGTCGTAAGAGAACCTTGTTTAATATAGTTTTGTTTGTCTTTCTTTAATTTTGACTGGTGGCTGTTCCTCCATTGTCATTACAACAACTTCACCGGTCGTGCCACCGCTTTCAGTTAGATAAAAGCAGGTTGCGTCATACAGATTTTCCCTGCTAACACTGAGATAGCACTCATTTTTATGTGTTCTAACTTTCCCTTGTTCCG
>CAZCDP010000078.1:5069-6952 GCA_964497675.1 uncultured Candidatus Epulonipiscium sp. | reverse complement strand
CTTCCTTTTGTAAAGATTTCCGAGCCGACAATTTCCATGAATTTTTCTGTCAATGACAGTCCTTTTGCGGGACGTGAGGGGAAATTCGTTACATCCAGACACCTCCGTGACAGATTATATAAAGAAGTAAACACAGATGTGAGCCTGCGAGTGGAAGATACGGATTCTATGGAATGCATGAAGGTTTCAGGCAGAGGGGAATTGCATCTTTCCATTCTTATCGAAACATTGCGCAGAGAAGGTTTTGAATTTCAGGTTTCCAAGCCGGAAGTATTGTTTAAAGAAATTGATGGTAAAAAATACGAGCCTATGGAAGTTGTAACCATTGATGTGCCGGAAGAATATGTGGGAAATGTCATTGAAAAGCTGGGCAGTAGAAAAGGCGAAATGACGAATATGCACCCATCCAAAGGTGGGTATACTCGTCTGGAATTTATGATTCCTGCCAGAGGATTGATTGGTTATAGAAATGAATTTATGACAGATACAAAGGGTAATGGTATTATGAACTCTGTTTTTGATAGCTATCAGCCTCATAAAGGGGAAATTCCTATGCGTTCTATGGGCTCTCTGGTAGCCTTTGAAAGCGGAGATGCTATTACTTATGGATTATATAATGCACAGGAACGAGGCGACTTGTTTATCGGCGCAGGTATTAAGGTTTATGCTGGCATGATTGTAGGCAGAAATTCTCGTTCTGATGACATGGATATCAACGTCTGTAAGAAAAAACAGATGTCCAACACCCGTTCTTCGGGAGCAGATGATGCGTTGAAGCTGACATCACCTATTCCGATGTCTTTGGAGCAGTGTTTGGAATTTATCAGCGAGGACGAATTAGTAGAGGTTACGCCATTGAGCCTTCGTATGAGAAAAAGGGTATTGGATCCAGGCTTGAGAAGAAAAATCAGAATCCACGGTTGATTCCGTGTGAATGAAATGTTTGATAATTGAGGTGCAGTATGGTGAGAAAGAAAAAGAGCGGTTCTTTTTTAAAACAGGCGGCTATTTTAGCTACGGCGGGCATTTTGGTTCGGATTCTTGGATTTTTATACAAGATTCCTATGACCAACATGATTGGCGATACAGGAAATGCCATTTACAGCGCCGGTTATTATATCTATACGTTTTTACTGATTCTTTCTTCTGCCGGGCTTCCGGTTGCCATTTCTAAAATGGTTTCGGAACGTTTGGCTTTGGGGGAATATAGGAATGCCCATAAGGTATTTCGTGTTTCGCTTCTGGTTTCCGGTGTTTTAGGTTTTATCTGCATGGTGCTGATGTTTATTTTTGCACGGCAGATTGCAGGAATTTCAAATTTGCCTGAAAGCTATTACTGTATCTTAACTCTTTCGCCTACGCTGTTTATTGTAGCTATTATGTCGGCCTACAGGGGCTATTTTCAGGGTATGAATACTATGGTGCCCACTGCCATATCTCAGATTGTAGAGCAGATGTTTAATGCCTTTTTTAGTGTGTATCTTGCCTATGTATTTTTGGGTATCCATGTAAATAGAGCGGCAGGGGAGAAGAATGTTATCCTTGGTGCCGCCGGAGGTACTGCCGGTACAGGGATTGGCGCATTGGCCGGATTGCTGATTATTATGTTTGCCTACTGGCTCATCCGCCCCAGACTGAAAAAACGGATGGAGAAGGACTGTGCATGGGACAGGACAGAAAGTGGCAGTGAGATTGCCAGTATATTAATGCATACTGCTTTACCAATTATTGCCGGTACAGCTGTTTTCAGCATAACAAATCTTATTGATATGAATATGGTTACCCGTATTTTGGAAAGTACGGGGTTCACCCATGGACAGGCACAAAGTCTTTATGGACAGCTTTCCGGGAAATATGTGACATTGACAACACTGCCTGTTTCT
>CAZCDP010000078.1:534-5059 GCA_964497675.1 uncultured Candidatus Epulonipiscium sp. | reverse complement strand
CAGTAGCTACAGCGGCTATTCCCAGTATTGCAGCTTCTGTAAAATTAGGTCAGAACAAAAACGTTAGGCATAAAATGAATATGACACTGCGGATTTCCATGATTATTTCTGTACCTGCGGCTGTTGGCATCGGTGTTTTGGGAGATCATATTGTGAAGATGCTATTTCCAGTTTATCCAGAAGGCGGTATATTGCTGAAGGTAGGGGCTGTTTCTATTATTTTTTTGGCTTTGTGTCAGACGGTTACAGGCGTGCTACAGGGCATTGGCCATGTAAAGGTACCAGTTGTTGGTGCATTGCTGGGAGCCGTTGTAAAGGTTGGTTTAAACAATGTGCTCATTGCCATTCCTAAAATCAACGTTATTGGGGCAGTGCTTTCCACAACAGGGTGCTATGCTGTGGCTTCGTTGTTTAATCTTTGGATGTTATCCCGTATTACAAGGGTTCATATTGATTTGTTAGGTTGTCTTTTGAAGCCGGTTATGGGTTCAGTTGTCATGGGGGCTATTTGTATTATTTCCTATAAAGGGTTCTTTGCCCTTTATCCCAATAATACAGTTGGTACCCTTGTTTCCATTATCATTGGCATGGGTGTTTACGGAATGGTAATGCTATTGATAGGTGGTATCAAAGAAGAAGACTTGCAGGCAATGCCAATGGGCGGCAAAATGGTTGGTATTTGCAAAAGACTGCATCTGTTGCAAGTGTGAGGCTAAAAAGAAAATGATAGAAATACGGTGTTTTTTTGAAATAGGACACTGTATTTTTTGTTATAAGGAATTCTTGTCCACTGTTTCGTCTAGGACAGAGAGTGAAAAATCAGAACGCTACAATAAGGCAGGAAGACAGGATTTTTGAAAGGTATATTTGATGGAACAAAAAAGGCTGTTTCGCTGGATTCTTTCGAATCCTTTGAAATAGCCTTTTGGTTATAATTTATTATGCAGCCTGATTTGCTGTAGCAGCAGGAGTTGTAGTAGCAGGTGTTGCTGTAGCGTCAGGAGCTGTAGTAGCAGGTGTTACTGTAGCGTCAGGAGCTGTAGTAGCAGGTGTTGCTGTAGCGTCAGGAGCTGTAGTAGCAGGTGTTACTGTAGCATCAGGAGCTGTAGTAGCAGGTGTTGCTGTAGCATCAGTAGCTGGAACTGGTGTATCCATTTCTGCTTTCATCAAATCTTCAAATGAAATGATTTTGCTGCCATCTGCTGGCTTGCTCAAAGGTTTTTCAGTTGTTTTTTCCATTTTCATGTTCAGGTCAAAAGCCATTGTTACAAATGGAGCAGCGTTCAGTGTCATTTTTGCAGAACCTTCTGTGCCTTTCTGAGATGCAGTTATTGTCATCATATCTTTTCCAGAAGCACCGATTTTTGCATCCATAGTATAACCTGTGATTTTGCCATCTTTTTCTGTTAAGGACATAGTCATGGTCACTGAAGTGTCATTATCATTCATAGTAAAGTTTGAAGTATATGTGTCATTTTCTTTTTTGAAAGCGTCATCGCTTAATAAGTTTTTGAATAATTCTATACTCTTCTTAAAGGAGTCATATTCTGTTACATCGTTGAAAGAAAACATATTCATTGTTGTAGCCAGATATTCTTCAAAACTAGCAGATTTGGATGATTCATAAAGTGATTTGAAGGAGAAATTGCTATCCATGGATGAGAACATTTCTTCTAAATCAAGAACATACCACGCATCTGCATCAGCGCCTGCCATTGCAAAGAGAGGGGATGAGATGTAATATTTGCCTGTGGACATATCAACGATGAGATCCATTTTCATGTCACTTAAGTTTTTCATCATAGCATCTGATTTTGCAGCTTCTTCTGCTGTAGTTTCTGCTTCTGCAATCAGCTTTTTCAAAGCTGCTGTATCCATTTTCATAGCGATATTCATATTGACTTTATCTTCTGCTGTGATACCGCTGATTGTGCCGTTTGCTTTGATTGGCATAGTTTCTTTGGCAGCCAGATCTTTTGGAACAGTCATATCAAATGAGAATGTGCCGCTGAATTTATAGGCTTCTTTTGCAAAATCTCTGGAATAAGCCAGATATTTGTCCATGATTGTAAATTTCCCTTTTAAATCACCTAAAGCTTTTTCTGTGTCAACGATAATGGCAGTCTGTGCTTCTTTGTCCCAGCCGACTTTATAGCCAAATGCCTGTGCTGCAAAACGAACAGGTATTAATGTGCGGTTTTTATCAACAAAAGAAGGTGCATCTGTTTTTACGATTTCGTCTTTACCAGCTGTTGTAACTGTGACATTTGGGTCGCCTACTTTAAACTGAATCGTTTTTTCATCTTTTACAGCTGTAATGGTTTTAGATTTTTCGTCATAGGACACCTTAGCATCAAGTGCTTCGAATACTGCACGAAAGGGTACATAGACGCGGTCTTTTTTTACCATTGGTTTTGCATCGGTAAATGTGATGTTTTCACCGTTCAGCTGAACCTGAAGGTCTTTTTTTTCTGCTGCCATAGCGGTAGCGGAAACGCCGGCTGTCATGACAAAAGCCATAGCAGTTGCGGCAAGTCTTTTTGCAAATTTTAACATAAGTTATTACCTCCCTAAATAATTAAAGTAAGTGTGAATAGAATAAATAGCAATACTAATTAATACTAACATAATCTTATTTTTAAAACAATGAGAGTTGGAAATTAGTTCTAATATTAATAATTTCTTAAGAAATTGGATTGTAAGAAATGGTCTGGGGATACTTTCCTATTTTGTTGGAGTGAAATGCAAAGGCAGGGCTTGACTGGAGGTGGGCAGACCCGTATAATTTATGCAACCGTGGCTGGTTGTGTTAATACCATTGTGTATTTTCATCCCCTTTTCTGGGAAAATAAAATACAGATGAAAACGGAAGATGTCATATCTGATTGATTTTAAAGAGGGGAATCCAGAACAGAAAAGTGATATTGGTGGTGGAACTATGTATTATGTAATTGAAGAAAACAGTGTTACCCGGACAGAGCATTATTTAAAAACAGAAAAAACAACGGAAAATCGGGGTTATATCGGTGTTTTTGGACAAGAGGAAACAGAGCAGATTGCAGGTCAGTTTGGCATTCATTATCGTATTTTTGAGGAGGCAGTGAAATCAAGGACGGCAAAATATGAAATTTTTGATGGATTTGATTTTATTTGCATCAATATGATAGATTATGAAAATTTATCTGCAGGTCAGCGACGCGTTATGATTTATCTGAAAAAAATTTATCTTTGTTTTTTTGTGATGATCCCCTGCGACTAGAAAAAATTTTGGATGGTGCTATGGCAGATTTAGGGGAAAAGGTGTCGGTGAACCGAGTGCTTTATGAATTTTTCAACCGCCTAACTAGCGGAGAAATAGATATATTTGATAAAATCGAAAAAGAAATATTGAATTTGGAAAAGGCAGTGATTACATCAAAAAAAAGAGATTGTGTTAAAGAAATCATTTCTCTACGCAAAAGGCTTATGATACTGAAGAAATATTATGAGCAATTTATGAATGTTTTGGATGGTATTAGCGAGAACGAAAACGAAATTTTTGATAAAAAGACCCTTGGTTACTTTAAAATATTGGAAAAACGGGTATATCGTCTTTTTCAGAATGTACTGAATCTGCGGGATTATGTGACACAGGTGAGAGAATCTTATCAGGCAGAGGTGGATATCAGTTTGAATACCACCATGAAGGTGTTCACCGTAATTACTACCATTTTTCTTCCTTTGACACTTATCGTCGGCTGGTATGGCATGAATTTTACTATGCCCGAATATGACTGGCAGCATGGTTATGCCATGGTCATTGGGTTATCTGTACTGGTTATTCTGGTGAGCATTGCTTTTTTTAAAAAGAATCATTGGTTTTAAAGACTGTTAGAAAAAAGATATTGACACCATAGAACATTGTGATATAATCGGATATATATAAAATTGAAAGTGTTGATGAGGACAGTAATGTGTCTTGGGCGCACAGAGAGAAAATGCCTTGGGAAGAAATCTTTCTTTGGCTGTGAGCATTTTCCGCAGGGACAACCATGAAAACCACCTCGGAGCGGCTCTAATCAAGCCCGTTGACTACGTTATCGTCTTGAATGAGTGGTTTACGCAATTAGGGTGGAACCGCGGGAAGCTGATGCTCTCGTCCCTTTTTCTTTTGAAAGAGGAACGGGGGCTATTTTTATTGGAACGACTTTGGGAATTACCGTTTTGGCTGGCCGAAGGCATTTGTAAAAGGGAACGGGACAAGGAAGATGGGGGGGTATTTGCTGTAAGTCGGAGCATTTAACCCAATGAATGGAAAAGGAGAGTTATTTATGATTAAAATTACTTTGAAAGATGGCGTTGTAAAAGAATTTGAAAAGGCTGTTTCCGTATATGAAATCGCGGAAAGTATCAGCGAAGGCTTGGCAAGAAATGCTTGTGCCGGTATTGTTGACGAAGAAGAAAAAGATTTACGTTTTATCGTGGAAAAGGATGCAGAGGTAAGCATTTGTACATTTGAGGATGAAGTGGGGAAAAAAGCATTCCG
>CAZCDP010000078.1:0-524 GCA_964497675.1 uncultured Candidatus Epulonipiscium sp. | reverse complement strand
GTCATACAGCATCTCATGTGATGGCTCAGGCTGTCAAAAGATTATATCCTGATACAAAGTTTGCCATCGGTCCATCCATTGCGGAAGGGTTCTACTATGATTTTGACAGAGAAAAACCTTTTTCTCCCGAAGAATTGGAAGCCATTGAAAAAGAAATGAAAAAAATCGTGAAAGAGAATCTGAAACTGGAAAAATTCGAACTGCCAAGAGCAGAAGCGATTAAATTCATGGAAGAAAGAGAAGAACCCTACAAAGTGGAGCTGATTCAGGACCTTCCCGAAGATGCAGTCATTTCTTTCTACAAACAGGGTGAATTTACAGACCTTTGTGCAGGCCCTCATTTAATGAGTACAAAGTATATCAAAGCCATTAAATTGACCTCTGTTGCCGGTGCATACTGGAGAGGCAGTGAAAAAAACAAAATGCTTTCCAGAATTTATGGTACTGCTTATACAAAGGCTGCCGACTTGGATGCATATCTCACCATGATGGAAGAAGCAAAAAAACGTGACCACAGGAAACTT
>CAZCDP010000077.1:6452-6964 GCA_964497675.1 uncultured Candidatus Epulonipiscium sp. | reverse complement strand
ATTCGTCAATCTGTATCGCTAACTCTCGTGTTGGTGTAAGTATCAATGCTTTAATCTTTCGATTAGCCTTTTGAACCCGCGTTTCATTCAGCATCTGTATAATTGGAATAGCAAATGCTGCGGTCTTACCTGTTCCTGTTTGGGCTATTCCCAATAAGTCTCTCCCGTCAAGCGCAACAGGTATCGCCTTCTCTTGTATTGGAGTTGGAGTTTTGTATCCTTTATTTAGTAAAGCCTTTAAGATTGGCTCTGAAATATTTAATTCTGTAAATGTCATATATGTATATTATCGGCGTAGTTTACCGATAGAGTATTTCTTTTTTTTATCTTTGATTGTTTCTGTCAAGGCAGTGATACTTTTAATATTTTTATGAAACGTTGTCAAAGCTTTTTTCGCTGTGGCTTCTGTTCCTGTCAAAAGTGCCAGTTTATGAATATAATCGTCAAATTCCTCAAAGTTATCAGGATACAGAGATACAACAGGGATGCCTGCGGAAGTCAGTGTATCGATA
>CAZCDP010000077.1:0-6442 GCA_964497675.1 uncultured Candidatus Epulonipiscium sp. | reverse complement strand
TTTTCGGCTGACAAAGGGACGGATTAACACCAAATCAGGCTCCGCCGCAATAATAGCTTCGGGGTCACCGTTATAATCAAAACGGGGAAGGAGAGCAGCCTCCGGCGGATAGATAGAAGTTTTATAAACACCAATGATTTTATCCCCTGCACCAAGGGTAAAGAGATTTTCCGTATGGGCAGAATACAGGGAAATGATTTTTTCACAAGGCTTATCCAGTTGGACTTTTCTTCCATCATCATCCGTAAAAGAAATAAGAGCTGTTTTTTCCTTTGGCTGCGTGTTTTCCCCCGAGGGTGCAGAGCATCCCGTAAGGGTTAGAGCAAATAACAACAGGAATGTGAAAATAGATTTAAATTTTTTTGTCATAACAAGACCTCTTTAATCGTTTCTTTAAAAGAGCAGGCACAAGACCTGCCCTATGGAATGATTATTCTTCTACTGTATCCTCGGTAGTGCTGTTGATAGCCTCGCCTACATGAGCTACATATAATGCTCTAACGTTGGGGTATTCGCCCAGACCTTTTAGAATTGGTTCTACTTCAAAGCCTTCTGCTTTGAATACGGTTTTCCATGAAGATTCTTCATCACCTGCCATGTCATTATTGGCATGGTCACCTGCTACAACCATTAAAGGTGTCAGATATACTTTTTTAGGAGCATATGCTTTTACCTGTTTCATTACAGTATCCAAATCAGGGAAATTTTCTACAGTACCAACGAACATATTATTGATGCCTTCCAGCTGAAATTGATAAGCAAGTGCGGCATAAGCGGAGTTAGCAGGGTGGGTTGTACCATGTCCCATGAATACCAATGCCTCCCCGTTTTCAAGTTTTGGCATGGATTCTTTTAACGCTGCTGTCAGTTTTGCATAATCCTCTGCGGAAGATAACAGGGGAGCGCCAAATTTCAGTTCTGCAAATTTGTCAGCGTAAGGGCTGATTTCTGCAACCATATCATCATATTCAGAGCCATTCATAACATGGGTAGGCTGACAAATGACTGTGCCGTAGCCTTCGGAAACAAGTCTGTCCATGGCTTCTGCTACATTGTCGATTTTCAGACCATCTCTTTTTTCCAGTTTATTGATAATCATTTGGCTGGTGAAAGCACGTTTTACATCATAATTGGGGAACGCTGCGGCAATATCATTTTCAATAGCCTCGATGGTAACGGCTCTGGTGTCATTATAGCTTGTACCAAAGCTGACAACCAAGATTGCCTTTTTTTCAGGATCACCTGCCACAGCAGTTTTTTTGTCCTCTTTTTCATCTTCTGCCTGTGTGGGTGCATCAGCAGGTTCAGCAGGTTTGGCACAGCCTGTCATAGCTGTTACGGCAAGGGCCAAAGCGAGCGCAGTTGCTAAAATCTTTTTCATGTGTTTTCCTCCTTAAAAAATTGTTTTTGTTGTGATTGATTCGATGGTATCGTGGATAAAAAAGCCTTTCTTTTCAAAAAGCTCGGCTTTTACACCAAAGATACGGGCGAAAAATGGTTCGTCCATGACATCTTGGGGGCTTCCGCTGCCTTCCAAAACACCGTCTTTCAACGCCATGATAATATCGCTGAACTGGTAGGCGGTGTTGATATCGTGGTCAATGGAAAAAATAGTGAGTCCTGTTTTTGCCATAAGGGTTTTGAGCATCTTATGGACTTGGATTTTTACTCGGATGTCCAAATCAGACATGGCTTCATCCAAAAACAGGAGTTTAGGCTTCTGAACCAATGCTCTCGCCAGCATGACACGCTGGGTTTCGCCGCCGCTCAGACTGGTAACGGGGGTCTGGGCAAATTGCAGGGTATCCGTCAGGTTCATGGCAGTTTCCATTTCAGCCATATGATTACTGCTCAAGGAACCAAAGCGAGCCATATGAGGATGAAGCCCCATGGCCACAGTTTCCAGGCAAGTGAAAGGAAATGCCATGGTTTCTTTTTGACGGATAACAGCAAAGGCACAAGCCTTTTGTTTCAGTGACATTTTTGTTGTTTCTTTGTTTTCGTAAAGAACTGTGCCTCTTTCTCCCTTTTCCATGCCACAGAGAATACGGAAAAGTGTTGTTTTTCCACTTCCATTTGGGCCGATTAGGGAAACAAACCGTCCCCTTGGCACCTCAAGATTAATATGATGGAGTACTTGTCGGCTGCCATAGGAAAAAGAAATGTTTTTTGCCTGTAAAATGGTATCATGGTTCATATTTTTTCCTCCGCATAAAGACATAAATGAAAAATGGCCCACCAATGAGAGTAGTCAGTACACCCACAGGAATTTCCCCTGCCGAAAGAAGCCGTGTGGCATTATCAGCAATAGAAAGTAAGATGGCGCCGGCAAGGGCGGATAATGGAATCAATACTCTGTTGTTGGAAGTCAGGCGGAAGCGAAGCATATGTGGCACCACAAGGCCGACGAAGCCGATAATGCCGCTGATTGCAACGCAGGCGGCTGTGATACAGGCACCGATGATAAGAAAAATCAAACGAGTGCGTCCTGTATTTATGCCCAAGGATTGGGCGCTTTCGTCACCCAGCAGCATGATATCCAAATCATTGGCAAAATAAAAAGCAGCAGCACTACCGAGGGTCACAATGGGAGCAACCGTAAGCACATCCGTCCAATGACGGGCGGAAAGACTGCCCATGAGCCAGAAAACAATGGCACCTACATTTTCTCCTGCCATCATTTTTAGAAAGCTGATGCCGGATGAAAGGATAGAGCTGATGATAATGCCTGAAATGATAAGGTTCTGAGAAGCCAGACCGCCGCCCTTTTCTGCGATAAAGATGACAAGAAGCAGGGTGAAAAATGCTGTTATCATGGAAGCTGCAGTAACAGGTACTGTGATTCCCCAAAGGATGCTGCATAAAATGGCCGCCGAAGCACCAAAGGCCGCCCCCGTGGAAACCCCCAAAGTATAAGGGTCTGCCAGAGGATTGCACAAAATAGCCTGAAAAACGGCACCGGCAACGGCAAGTCCGCCGCCCACAAACATACCACAAAGGATACGAGGCAGACGAATTTCCCAGATTACAGCAATTTCATTTGCCTTAAACAGAGAAAGGGCAGTTGTGTCGCGGGTCAATATGGCCCAGAGGATTCGGGGGATTTTGCTAAGTTCCAGTTTCATGGCACCCATATGGAGGGTGATGACAACCAGAATCAGCAGAACAAAAAGCATTCCTACGCCAAGCAGTATGTAGTTTTTCGTTTTTTTATGAGGATTCATATGGCGTCCTTTCCACAAAAGAAAAAGTGTCCTATTTTAAAAATAGCACACCATAAAAAAGACCAGACAATTACTGTTTAGCCAAAAATCATGGTAAGCTCTTTTCCACCGAAAGCTCCTTACGAACAAGGATGAAAGCCGGTCTTCTGACTCAAGCACGTGACAAAATCAGGAGCAATGTTGTCTTCCCGGTTACCCAGTGACTCCCTTAGGGATCATTGCTTTTCGTACTTATACAGCAGCGGTGACTGTTCAGGCCTCTCACCTGATTCCCAAATTCTCTTTCATCTGAAAATATTCGATTTGACAGTATCAATATACCATATTTTCCTTAAAAATGCAATGATTCAGGTTGTCCGGTTATTCTGCAGAATATTTAAATAAAAATGCAAGATAACGTACTTTCGACCGATTGTTATAACGCATTTCATAATAGACAAAAAAGGGGATTACTTTTAGGATATTCTTTATATTGACAGTGGTTGTGCAGGGTGATAATCTAAAAGCAAGACGTGCGTTATATAGGATTTTTAGAATTAAAATGCATTATCCTGCACAAAAGTTTCAAACTGGACAGAAGCAGGAGAAAATTGCAGACAGGAGGAAAAACCATGGATCATATGAGCATGATTATTTCAAGAAATATCAGGAGTATGAGAAAAGAGCAAAAGCTTAGTCTGGATACTCTTTCGGTGATGACCGGTGTTAGCAAAAGTATGCTGGGGCAAATCGAACGAGGAGAGTCCAGCCCCACCATTGCTACCCTTTGGAAAATTGCCACAGGATTGCATATTTCCTTTACAGCCTTAACAGAGGATAGGCGGAGGGAAGCCAAGATTGTACGGAATAGTAATATTGATCCACTTTTAAACGACAACGGCTTGTTTCGTCTTTATCCGGTATTTCCTTTTGAGGATAGCAGAGGATTTGAAATGCTTTTTATTGAAATGGATGCAGGAGCTTGCTCCCCGTCGTTGCCCCATGAACCGGGAACAGAAGAATATGTCATTGTATATGAAGGAGCACTTTCCGTGGAGGTCGGCGGAGAGGAATATTTGGTGGAGGCGGAAAATTCTATCCGCTATCTGGCGGACAGAGAACATTGCTATAAAAATGCCTATGAAGGAAGAACAAGGCTTTGTATGTTAATCTACTATAATAAATAATAGAATCAGGAGGAATAGCTATGGCAACAACACCTAGAAATGAAAGAGCAAGACAACATTATATTGATGCAAAACCGGCAATTTCCTGTGAAAGGGCAAGGATTTGGACGGAATCTCATAAAAAAACGGAAGGACAGCCTGTTTGTATCAGAAGAGCAAAAGCTTTTTTTGATACCTGTGAGCAGTTGGGCGTTTCTATTTTTGATGGAGAACTGATTGTCGGTGCAACCGGAGAATTCAGAAAATGCGGTATTCTTACACCAGAGTTTTCATGGACATGGGTGGATCGGGAAATGGATACTTTTGCCACGAGGTCACAGGATCCCTATATTATGACCGATGAACAGAAGGCATTTGTACGAAAAGAAATTTTTCCTTATTGGAAGGGTAAATCATTGGAAGAAGCATTTCTGGCACAAATACCAGAAGAAACGGCAAAAATTGCGGTGGATACTGGTATTGTGGATAGTGATTCCAAATGGCGTCAGGCAGTAGGAGAAGTGACTCCGGATTATCAGGACGTCCTTTTTGTCAAGGGCTTTGGCGGTATTATAAAAGAAGCGGAGGAACATCTGAAAAGTCTTTCGGACACTTCCATTGACGCGATCAATCAAAGAGATTTTTATCAGTCTGTTATTTTAACATCTAAGGGTATGATAGCCTATGCGAACCGCTATGGGAAAAAGGCACAAGAAATGGCGAAAACGGGAACAGATGAAACAAGAAAGAAAGAATTATTACATATTGCCGAAACCTGCAAAAATGTGCCTGAAAATCCTCCCACAAGTTTTTATGAGGCCATTCAGTTCGTATGGTTTACCCAAGTAGGCGCTATTTTGTCCGAAAATCCGTTGGCTTTGAACCCGGGCCGATTCGACCAGTATATGTATCCTTATTATAAAGCTGACTTGGATGCCGGAAAAATCAAACCTGAGGAAGCACAGGAACTCATCGAAGCCCTTTGGATTAAATATTCTGAATGGGTATGGACCATATCTTCTAATACGGCAGAGTTTTTTGCGGGATATAACCAATTCCAGAACCTTACCGTAGGTGGAAAAACAAGGGATGGAAAAGATGCTACCAATGATATTTCTTATATGTGTTTGAAGGCAACGGAGAATGTCATGACACATCAGCCGGGGCTGAGTGTACGAATCCATTCTGATTGCCCAGAAGAGTTTTTGGGAGCAGTAACCCATTTAGTCAGCAAGGGTACAGGCTTTCCTGCAATTCATAACGACAATATGGGCTATCAAATGCTTTTAAATGCAGGCTATGAGCCGGAGGATGCAAGAGACTGGAGCAATTGTGGATGTGTAGTTCCTCATTTCCGTAAAACTGGAGAATGGACATCTGCTGTAAATATAAACTTTACCGCAGCTTTGGAATATGCACTGAATCAGGGGAAAAGTCGCTTGACAGGAGAAAAGTTGGGACTGAACGAAAAAGAGGCGAAAACATTTTCTTCTTATGAAGAAGTGAAGGATGCTTTTTACAGACAGCTTGCAAATCTGTGCAGACATTCTGTTATTGTAACAACGGCGGCACAAAGACTCCACCAACAGATGGTACCAAGACCATTTTTATCCTCTTGTATCGAGGAATGTATGATAAAAGGAAAAGATTTGAGTATGGGTGGAGCAAAATACAATATCGGCCCTGTTATCACAGGTATCGGTCTGGCGGTTTCAGCCAACTGTCTGGCAGCAGTGAAAAAGCTTGTTTTTGAGGACAAGGTGACGGATATGGAAACTATCTGTAAGGCATTGGAGGCAAACTGGGAAGGATACGAGGATTTGCGTTTGATGGCACAGGCAGCACCGAAATACGGCAATGACGATGATTATGTGGATGATATTGCCAGAGAAATCGCAAATTTCTACTATCAAGAAATCCATCAATATAAAGATGTATTTGGTTCTCCATTTAATGTGGCATTTATGGGGATTTCCAATTATCTTCCGGCAGGCAAGGTGATTGGTGCCACACCTTGTGGACGTAAGGCGAAAGAACCGCTATCCGAAGGGGTTTCTCCTTATGTGGGAACAG
>CAZCDP010000076.1:0-6968 GCA_964497675.1 uncultured Candidatus Epulonipiscium sp. | reverse complement strand
AAAAGATCATCTTTTATATCTAATATAATTGCTTCATCCCAAGTTCTATGGATTTTACCATTATGTTTGTAGCAGTGTATTTGAAGTCTGCTACCAACTTCCAGCTTTTCCATGATAACCTGCACATTGATTTCTCCAAAGCTTCTTGCGCTGACATAGACCGTTTCTTCAATCTGACAGCATACAAAGGAAGCCTTGATGCCGATTACATTCAACAAATCATCGGCAGCCTGGGCCGCCGTCAATGCGGTGTTTTCCACATTGGACGGACAAACGGATATGGCAATATTGTTATGGAAAATTACCGCATCCTTCACCGCTGTGGCCTTCGCCTTATAGGCCTCCATATCGTTTTGGAACAGCATTCTGACACGAATCCCATCAGCGCCGTTCCTTCGCAGAAAAGCAGCCGCTTCAAAGGTGATTGCTCCTGTTTTGACACAGAAATTTTTAGTATCCACTGTAATGCCCGCTAATAGCGCATCCGCTTCAATGGGCCTTAATTTGATTTTTTCTCCGAAATACTGAATCATTTCCGTTACCAGCTCCGATGTGGAGGAGGCATAAGGTTCGTGGTAAATGAGTACAGCATTTTCTATAAAATCAGTGCTTTTTCTATGATGGTCAAAAACGACAATTTTCTTTGTTTCCTTTAATAATTCAGGACATTCTGTCATAGTATAACGGTGGGTATCCGTTACCACCACCAGTGTTTTTTCTGTCACAGCATGAAGAGCCTCCGCACTGGTTAAAAACAGATTTTCGTATCCACCATATTCCATCATCCTTTCATACAGACGTTTTACGCCTATGGAAACCGTATCCAGAACGATATGACATGATTTTCCCATGGTCTTTGCAATGGTATAGATACCAATACAAGAACCAAGGCTGTCCAAATCTGCCTGTTTGTGTCCCATAACCAAAATATCTGAGGACTCTCCCATAAGTTCCCAAAGGGCATCGGCCTTAACACGGGCACGGATACGGGCATTATGGCTGACTTCACCGCTTTTTCCACCATAAAACAGATATTTTTCCCCGTCCTTGATGAGAACCTGATCCCCTCCTCTGCCCAATGCCAAATCAATAGCAGCTTTGGCGTTTTTCATGGCAACTTCAAGATTCTCCTGACCTATCCCAATACCAATGCTAAGGGTAACAGGAATATGATCTCCCACGCTGATTTCACGGATATCATTTAAAATATCAAACTTTTTTTCTTTTAATTCTTCCAGCTTTGCCTGAGAAAAGAGAAAAATATATCTGTCTTTCTCAAATTTCTTGACAACACCGCCCAGCCCAACCGCCAAAGCATTAATCTTTCTATCGATGAGGGCAGTTAAAATAGGGAGCCGTCCCTCGTCCAAGGTGTCTACCATTTCTTCATAGTTGTCCAGAAAAATCAGTGCTACCACCGTTTTTTGGTTTTCCAATTCTTGTCGTAACGCCTTATTTTCCGTAATATCAACAAGACAAATGGAATAAATATCTCGATTCATACCTTTTGCTTCATCGATAACTTCACATTTCTGAGCATACACCTCATAAAACTTTTGGTTAATCTCCACTACCTGCTTGTTAATATGAGGTTTAAAATCCTTGATTAATTCCCCAATAAACACTTGTGCTAACTCTTTTCCGGGAAATACACTGATTAATTCTTCATTATACAGCATAATCCGTTTGTTATTACTCAAAACCGCATAAGGCAAGGGCATATTCGAAGGTATCCTAATATTTTCCGGTACAATCTTATTGGGAATAATGCTTTCTTTTACCGCCTTTTTCTTGGCAGAATCCCAATTAGCCATACGAAAAACCAGATAACAAATCAGCGCCCATGCCACAGTGGTAAAGCCAATGGCAGGCGAAATCCATAGACCCACAGCCACCAAAACCAAAAACACTAACAAAACAAAGATACCTTGCATCATCAGGCGATTCACCCCTGCATTTTCGTTTTTGTTTTTCTCAAAACGATCTTTTTTTTGATCCATTTTTTCCTCCATGCAAAAAGGTTGTCCAAATCCGATTTTAGGTTCTATCAGATGAGAATATCCTCCGCTGTCTGCTGTTTCCTAATGACGAAACTTCTAAAATTTTACTTTTATTCTCTTGTTTTGTCAATATGCCGTAAAATTCCACGTAAAGAATCTTTCCATTCTTCACCGCCATCCTCCTCCAATATCCCCAGCTTTAAGCGGCTGACAACCTTCTGATCCAGTAATTGACAGGAAACGCCCAGACGGTTCGCCAGCAGATATACCATAACCTCCATATTGGCCAAAAGCTCCACCCGTTCACGGGCAGTTGCTTTTCCGTCCTGCATGGAACAGAATAATTGAGAAACAAGGCTAAGCAGTTCACACTGAAGTCCTTCTATCATTTTAATATTCTTTGCAATATCCAATTCTCCCCTTGCCATTTTTATTCCACCTTTCTTATTTCAGAACAGGATAAGAACCTAAAAACTTAAAATATGTCGTTTTTCTGGCAACCATTTTTATAGCTGATTTTAAATCATTGAGGTTTTTTGCCTCTAAATCAATAAAAAATACATAGGTTCCCAACTGATGCTTCATAGGACGAGATTCTATTTTTGTCATGTTCAAGTCCCATATAGAAATAATATCCAAAATTCTGTACAAATCTCCCGGTTTATTCTGGGTTGAAAAAACAATACTGGTCTTGGCCTTTCCAGCTCTCTCTTTGGGGCGTTCTTTCGTGACCGCCACAAAACGTGTTTCATTGCTGTTATCATCCTGCACTTTGGTGTATAACGATTTCAGCCCATAAACATCTGCGGCACGTTTCGGCGAAAGACTTGCTATGACCTCGCTGCTTTCCGCTACGATTCTGGCTGCCTCTGCTGTCGAATTAACAGGAACCGTAGTACTTTCCGGATAATACTTCCGTATAAAACCGGCACACTGCGCCAAGGCTTGGGGATGGGACAAAATTTTTGTAATCTTTTCTCCATTATAACAAGGTTTTACTAAAAAGTCCTCCCATACAGGAATGACGATTTCCATTTTGATGAACAAATTGGCCTTAAAAATCAGCATATCCATGGTACTGGTCACAGCACCTTCGATGGAATTTTCCAGCGGCACCACACATTCTTCCACTTCGCCGTTGTCTACTGCCTCCAGCACATCATAAATCGTGGCATATTGCACCAGTTGTACCTCAGAAATATTTTTTGTATATGAAAGAGCCGCCTGTTCGGAAAAAGTTCCCTTGGGACCCAGATAACCTATTTTCATTGTGATACTCCTCACTTTTATCTGCCCTTTTTGTATATCCTTTTGTATTTTGCTAAACACATCACTAATTGTATATTTTAACACAACCGCCACCGTATCTCAATATAAAATCAGTAACCCTTGTTTTTTCTTGTCTAAGCTTCATTTTTTTGCTGTTTCTTCTCTTGTTTCTTTGAAACAGATATAAACCAATGGCTTTCCATTACTTTTGCCAATGATAAAAAACGGAAAAAGTCCATTTCGACTTTTTCCGTTTTTTATATATCCATAACCTTGTTTTATGATTACAGTACTTCATAGATTCCCTTTAGTAAAGGTGTTTTTTCCGATAATTTCACAAATCCCACGCCTCTTTTTTTGCAGAAATTACGAAGCTGTGCTTCATACCCATCCCTTGCTTTTTCATAGGCCGCCAAAACCCCTTGTGTGATTTCCACGTCCAAGGTTTGACCTGTTTCTCTATCAATAAGCTGTACAGCACCTCTTTGGGAAGGCTTTTCTTCCTCTGGAGAAAGCACCCAAATCAATAGTACCTCCTGCTTTTGATACTGCAAGCGTTTTACAGCTTCTTCCCATCCATCCTCGGAAAAGAAATCCGATATAATAACAGAAATCCCCCTGCCTGCGTTCATTCCCAAACTTTCAGAAACCGCTTTAGTCAGTCTGGTTTTCCCTCTGCTTTCCAAACCATCCAGGAATTGCACCACTGTAACAAACATGTTTTTCGAGCGGGTATTCAGTTTCTTTTCCTGCAAACCGTCCCCCCACGAAAACAAATTAACCTTATCCGCATCTTTTAGGGCAATATAGGCCAAAGATGCTGCTAATGCCTTTGCATAGCTATACTTTTCCCCATCCTCCATGGATTGGCTGCTATCTAAAAAAATATTAATCACAGCCTGTTTTTCTTCCATGAACAATTTTGTATAGAGCCGCTCAAAACGGCCATAGCTGTTCCAGTCCACACGGCGGAGGTCATCGCCGGAAACATACTCCCGATAATCAGAAAATTCCAGAGAACTGCCCTTTGCCCTAGATTTCCGGGCACCACTATAACCATTGAAGCTGAGTTTGCCTTGTAATGTGATAGAAAGTGTTTCCAGCCTTTCCAGATATTCTTTTGTCAGGATTTCATTAAGACTTTTCATGTCCGCCCTCATTTAATAATAATTCGATTATATCATCCACAGTGATACCTTCCGCAATGCCCTCGAAATTCAGCATAATACGATGGCGCAGTGCAGACAGTGCTACCGCCCTCACATCTTCATAGGCAACATTATAGCGTTCTGCAAGAAGAGCATAGATTCTCGCTGTCATCATAATAGCCTGCGCCCCACGGGGGCTAGAGCCATATCGGACATACTGTTTCACCATTTCTGGGGCATCCGGGTTTTCCGGATGGCTTTTCAACACCAAATCCATCATATAATCAGCCACTGCCTTTGCTACCGGCACAGATTGGGCAATTTCTCGCATTTCTAAAAGCTTGATGCCGTCACAGACCTTTTGTGGCTCTGACTGCCCGCCCCCTGTTGTCATAGTCACAATCTCATAAAGTTCTTCTCTATTGGGAAATGCAACATTCAACTGGAACAAAAAACGGTCCATCTGTGCTTCCGGCAAAGGATAAGTTCCTTCCATTTCCAGAGGATTCTGGGTAGCCAGCACAAAAAACGGCTTTGGAAGTTCATAGGTGTTCCTTCCCATGGTCACTGTTCTCTCCTGCATGGCTTCTAACAGTGCACTCTGGGTTTTAGGTGTTGCCCTGTTAATTTCATCAGCCAGAACGATATTGGAAAAAACAGGGCCTTTTTGAAACTGAAATACTGTGCTTCCATCTTCTTTTTTTGCCATCACACTTGTTCCCGTCACATCAGCAGGCATTAAATCAGGAGTAAACTGGATCCTTGAAAACTCTAAATCCAAAACCTTACCCACAGCCTTCACCAGCTGTGTTTTTCCCAGACCGGGCAAGCCTTCCAACAGTACATTTCCACCGGCTACCATGGCGGTAAGTACATTGCGAATCAAGTCCTTTTGCCCAATGATGGTTCTTCCCGTTTCTTCTTCTATCTTTCGAAAATCATCTATAAATCCTTTAATATTGCTTTCTTCTATCTTCATAAAAATCTCCTTTTCTCAAACAGATTAAATCGAAAAAACAACATAACTTCTTTTCCCCATCCATACAGAAAGAATAAGATGTTTACCACAGTTCCGTTATTTCTAAAATAACAATTCTTTTCCGTTTATATTCTGCTTCTATTATAAGGACTCCGCTGATTTCCGTCAAATCATTCCAGCAACTGTAACGAATTCTTACCATAATAGTTAGAAATTCTTAATATTATATAACTGATATAATTGTGTGCATCAATAAAGTCACAGGATATAGCTTTGTCTGCCCCATAGACTGAAGAGAAAACCTAAATTCAGTCAATTATCTGAGGAGCAAATTGCTGATAAAGAGAGAACCCTGGTGTAAACAATGCCCATAGTTTGTTTTTTGACAATCTGTATGATACGATTTATATAATTTAAAAAATATATAGAAATATTTTGCCTTTCATAGTATGATAAGGATGGTGTTTTTTGTAGAACACAATGCATTAAGAGTTTGGAGTGATTATGATTTTTAAAAAATGGAAATTTGATGAAAAATATATGAAAGTCGCGCTTTATTTATTCGGCATCCTAGCGGCTGCCATTTTATTCGAAAAAATACTGGCTCATCTGGGCAATATTACCTTGGCAACAGGCATTGTACTAAACACCATCAAAAAGCTTTCTGCCCCTTTTGTTTACGGTTTTGCCATTGCCTATCTTGTAAACCCCTGTGTCATGTTTTTTGAGAGGATTTACCTTAACTATGTGGTAGGTCTGCAAAACAGAGCTGTTCTGCGCCGTACCCTTTCCATATTGCTCACTTATTTGATTTTTATCGGCGGTATTACATGGCTGTTGGTATATTTCATACCAGAAATCAGTACATCCTTAAGTACATTTTTCCTACAGCTTCCAAAATATATGACAGGACTGGAGTCCGCTGTCAACACTTTTTTTGAGCAGGTGGATTTTATTAATGGACAAGATGTCAACACACTGATTGGCAGCCTTATGAAGCCCGTCATTGCCTACACAAAAAATGCACCTCTTATGCTGCAAACCATATTGGATAGCACATTTATTGCTGCCTCTACCCTGCTAAATGCGGTAATGGGTATTTTTATTGCTTTTTATATGCTTATGGATAAAGAAAAATTTTTATTAAGCATTCGTAAAACGATTTATGCTTTATGCGACCAACAGAAATCCGACCGATTTTTCAAAAATATACATCGGATTCATGGTGTTTTTCAAAACTTTATCGTAGGTAAAACCATTGATTCCACAATTATCGGCATTATCTGCTTTGTGGGTTTGTCTGTACTGAAAGCACCCTATATTACTGTTATTAGTCTGATTGTAGGTGTGACCAATATGATTCCCTATTTTGGCCCTTTCATTGGTGCCATACCTGCACTCTTGATTACTCTGCTCATCGACCCTTCCAAGGTCTTGTGGGTTGGTCTGTTTATCTTTGCCCTACAGCAGTTTGATGGCATTGTATTGGGACCAAAGATTTTAGGCAGTTCTACTGGCATGAGCCCCATCTGGATTATACTTTCCATCATTATCGGCGGTGCGGTCATGGGG
>CAZCDP010000075.1:0-7023 GCA_964497675.1 uncultured Candidatus Epulonipiscium sp. | reverse complement strand
AAAAATGAAGAGTGGGAATAAGTGATTGGGAATAAACAACAAAAAACCGGCGAAAGGGGTTTTCCTTTTCACCGGTTTTCTTTTGAAACGGTTAAACTTAAGCGAGAATTAGGTTTGTTAAATCCACAGGGTCTACAATGGCGCCGTCTTTATAAACACGCATATTACCGGATGCGATTTCATCAATGAGGATAACGCCATCGCCGTAATAGCCAAATTCCAGTTTGATGTCATATAAGTCAAGACCTTTACCAGCCAAGGTGTCTTTGATGATATTGCATATCTGCTGTGTTGTGGTTTTGATAGCATCATACTGGGCACCTGTCATGATACCAAGGGCTTCTAGGCCCTCTTTTGTGATGAGAGGGTCGCCGCGGTCATCATCTTTTAATGTAACTTCAACATAAGCCGCAAGCTTTTGTCCTTCTTCTGCATAACGCCCGTAGCGGCGCATAAAACTGCCTGTTGCTTTATAACGGCAGATGATTTCCAAGCCCTTGCCGAACACTTTTGCAGGCAAAACCTCCATGGTGGAAGCTTCTATATCAGCGCCGACATAATGGGTCTTGATGCCGGCTTTCTTTAGAATTTCAAAAAAGTAAACGGAGGTTTTTAAGTTGGCTTTGCCGATGCCATCAATGGTGAGGCCAATGGTATTGGCACCAGGGTCAAAAACGCCGTTTTCACCGGTTACATCGTCTTTAAATTTTAATAAGAAGTTTCTATTTTCCAGCTCAAAAACATCTTTTGTTTTTCCTTGATATATTTTTTTCATAAAATATCCTCCCTAAATTGATTTCTGTTTTTAGTATAGCATTCACAGGAAAGGCTGTCCATAAATTTGTGTTACAGCCTCTGACTTTTTCAAAAAAATCCGCAAAGGTTATGGAGATTTATCGGTTTCAAAAAAATATGCCGGTATTAGGGCGAGAAAAAAGCGTGTCATATTTTTTACGGGAAATAGGTATAATAATCAGAAAATGAACATATCTTAGTTTTTAGCTGAATTTTTTAGGAAGTGTAAGGAGGGAAACGGTATGATTGTGAGAAAAGAATTTTCTATCCCATCTTCAGCGGATGGTCATGCTATTTATTGTTGTATCTGGATGGAGGAAGGGTTTCAGAAATATAAAGGGATTTTGCAGATAGCCCATGGCATGGAGGAACATATTCTGCGGTATGAGGAATTTGCATCCTTTTTGGCACAGCAGGGCTTCCTGATTTGCGGTAATGACCATGCAGGTCATGGACAGTCGGTAGGAAAAGAGGAAGACAGCGGTTTTTTTGGCGAGGAAGAAGACAGCTGGCGTTTTTTGGTAGAGGATATGTATAAGCTTATGAAAGTCGTAAAAAAACATTTTCCTTCCCTTCCATACTTTCTCCTAGGACACAGCATGGGTTCTTTTTTGGCTAGAGAATTTGCTGCGGAGTACGGGAATGAACTGGTCGGTGCTATTTTTATGGGAACCAGCAGTGGGAACTCTTTCTTAGATGTGGGGATTTTGTTGAGCCAAGAGGGGATACGGCTGAAAGGTGCCAGAGGAAGGGGCTATGCTGTCCACAGATTGGCGTTCGGTGCGTTTAATGTCAAATTTATGCCGAAGCGGACGGATTACGATTGGCTTTCCAGCGAGCCCGAAGTGGTAGATTGTTTCATAGAGGATGAAAAATGCGGAAATGTCTTTACTTATGGAGGGTTTCGGGATTTGTTGAGTCTACTGAAGCGAATTTCATCCTTGGAATGGGCAAAGCGTATAGATACGAAATTACCCATCCTTTTACTTTCAGGGGAAGATGACCCTGTGGGGGATTATGGAAAAGGTGTGGAAAAAGTTTTTTTATGGTTGAAGGAAGCAGGCTGTGAAAATGTACAGCAGAAGATTTATAAGGGCGGACGACATGAATTATTGAACGAAAAATTTAATCGTCAAGTCTATCGGTTTATTTTGCGGTGGCTTTATGAGGTTTTGGAAGAAAGGGAAGAGTCAGCGTGTCCATAAAGCGACACGCTTTAAAATTTTATTTTGCAAATGAAATTTTAGGGGATGTTTGATAAAAGGTTTTGTTTTTGAAGAAGACTGAAAAGCCTTGAAAATGCAGCCTTTTTTGTATTACAGGTGTGTTCAAGCCCTTTTGCCCATGGCAAAAGTCGTCCTTTGGACTTCCGATTTTCTTCGGGGGTACGAAATAAATCCGCCTTGTTTGCCTCCGGTTGGAGAAACTTTTTCCCCGAACTTCTTGCTTTTTTGAAGTAAAATATTATTTTTTTGGCAAACTGCTGTATTGCTGCTCTGAAAACCCTTGCGTTCGCTCCTTGACTTGGTTATAATTGGGATAAGGAATTTTCATAGGATGAGAAGTAGATATAAGAACAGCTGATAAACGGAAAAAGGGGGCGGCTTCGTTGAAACTGGATATTTCTTTGGATTTATATAAAATTTTTTGTGCGGTAGTAAGGACGGGAAATATGTCAGCGGCGGCGAAAGAGATGTATATTTCACAGCCGGCTGTCAGTATGTCAGTACGTCAGCTGGAGGATAGGATGGGTAGCCCTCTTTTGATTCGCACTACAAAGGGAGTGCGGACAACGCCGGAAGGGGAGGTACTTTACAAGTATCTGGAACAGGCCTTGGGGCTGATTCGAACGGCAGAGGAAAAATATTTTGAAATGGTAAACCTAGAGGCAGGGGAACTGAAAATCGGTGCCAGTGATACGGTGATTGCCCATTTTTTGATGCCATATTTGGAAAAATACCATGAAATGTACCCGGATATTATCATAAAGGTTGCCAATAAAACCACCTATGAATCTTTGCGGCTTTTAAAAAAGGGCAGTGTAGATATGTGCTTTGTGAACCTACCCGTTAAAGAGGACACTGATTTTGAGGTGATTCCCTGTATGGAAATACAGGATTGTCTGGTGGGTGGCGAAAAGTATTGTGAACTGGCAAAAACGGGGCTGGATATTAAGGAGGTTGGGGCGTACCCCCTTCTTTTGTTGGAGGATTTGAGCAATTCCAGACGGTACATAGATAGCTATGCCAGAGAAAACGGTGTTGTGCTGAACCCTATTTTAGAACTGGGCAGCAGTGACCTTCTGGTGGACTTTGCCCGTATCAATCTGGGGCTTACCCACGTTATCAAGGAATTTACGGGGGAACAGCTGGATCAGAAGCAGTTATTTGAAATACCGCTGTATCCGCCTATTCCAAAACGTGCCATTGGTTTGGTGCGGTTGAAAAACGTGGCTTTTCCTTATGCGGCAAAAGGCTTTACAGAGTTGTTGGAAATTAATATAAAATAAAAATATTATTGACATATGAACACATATTCATGTATAATAAGAAAGGAGCAGTACTATGGCAAAAGAAAGTGACAAAGAGTTTGAAAAAGAATTTATACAAGATGTGGCGGATTTTTTTAAAGTCTTTGGCGACAGTACAAGGCTTCGGCTGTTATGTTTATTGCTCCAAAAGGAACTCTGTGTCAGCGAGATTGCTGAAAATCTGGAAATGACCCAGTCGGCTGTTTCCCATCAATTACGGGTGTTGCGTCAGAGCAATCTGGTAAAATATCGCAAGGAAGGCAAGACGGTATATTATTCTTTGGATGATGACCATGTAAAAACAGTCTTGGAGCAGGGAATGGAGCATATTCGGCATAAAAAAGGATATATTGTATAGCATAATAGGGCTGCAAAAACGCAGCCTAAAAAAACAACTTATATATGAATACATACTCATACAAGCATATAAAAAGGAGGGGGATGTGTATGGAAGAAATGCTGCGGATTCGATTAAAGGGGTTGGACTGTGCCCATTGTGCAGCAAAAATAGAAGAAGAGGTCAAGAAAATGGAGGAGCTTAAGGCACCTCGGGTTAATTTGTTGAAACAGGAGCTTTTGGCCCAAAGGGGAGAAGGGTATATCCCTGGGGAAACCTTGGAAAAGGTGAAGGGCATTGTTTCTCGATATGAGCCTGATGTGGAGGTATCCTTTGCTTTTGATGATGAAAAGATAGGTGACAGGGAAAATGTATTTCAAAAAGAACTGCAAAAAAAGCTGATTCGGTTCGGAATAGGGTTGATTTTATTTTTTGCGGCAGGGGTGACAAAAGGCAACGTGTCCTTTGGGCTGTATTTGGCTTCTTATGCGATATTTGGCGGCGATGTGTTGTGGACGGCGGCAAGAAATATTGCAAAGGGCAAGGTTTTTGATGAAAATTTCTTGATGTCTGTTTCCACCCTAGGGGCAATTTTCTTGAAAGAAATGCCAGAAGCGGTTTTTGTCATGCTGTTTTATCAAATTGGCGAAACCTTTCAGTCCTATGCGGTGGACCGTTCCAGAAAGTCCATTGCAGGGCTTATGGAGCTTCGTCCCGATTCTGCCGATTTGGTTACGCCGTCGGGAACGGTTCGGGTGAACCCTAGTGAAGTTGCTGTGGGGGATTTGATACTGGTTAAGCCGGGAGAGAAGATTCCTTTGGATGGTGTTGTGGCAGAAGGTGCAGGACAGCTGGATATGGCGGCGCTGACGGGAGAATCTCTGCCAAAAGAGGTAGGGGAGGGGGACGGTGTTTACAGTGGCAGTGTAAACCGCAGTGGTGTTATAAAAATCAGAGTGACTAAGCCGTTTGGTGAATCTACGGTTGTGAAAATTTTAGAACTTGTGGAAACGGCTTCGGAGAAAAAATCAAAAACAGAGCAATTTATTACGAAATTTGCGGAAATTTACACACCTTTAGTCGTGGGTGCGGCAGTTTTTCTTGCCCTGTTACCTCCCCTTGTTTTGGGCGGCGGATTCCAGATGTGGCTGGGCAGAGCCTTGATTTTTCTTGTCATCTCCTGCCCTTGTGCGTTGGTGCTTTCTGTGCCGCTTGGTTTTTTTTCGGGGATTGGAGAAGCCTCCAGAAGGGGTATTCTTGTGAAGGGAAGCAACTATCTTTCCGCACTGAAAGATGTGGATACGGTAGTTTTTGATAAAACAGGTACTTTGACAAAAGGCGTTTTTACAGTGACAGAAAGTAAGACAGGGGAAGGCTTTGAAAAGGAGTCGTTGTTGAAGCTGGCGGCGGCCGCAGAAGGTTTTTCGAACCACCCCATTGCCAAATCTATTGCAGCTTGTTATGAAAAAAAATACGGGGCTATGAACCAAGAGGTACAGCAGTATGAAGAATTAGGTGGCTACGGTGTTTCCTGTGTAGTCGGCGGTAAAAAGGTACTGGTGGGAAATGGTCGGCTTATGGAAAAAGAGAACATTCCCTACGAGGCTCATAAAGGCGTGGGTACGGTGGTCTATGTGGCAGAGGACGGCAAGTATGTTGGAAGGCTTCTGGTGGCGGATACGCTGAAGGAGGGAAGCAAAAAGACCGTAGAAAGGCTTCGAGCCATGGGTGTTACAAAAATAATCATGCTCACAGGCGATAATGAAGAAACGGCAAAGAGCATCAGCAAGGAATTGGGGCTGGATGGATGTTACAGCGGACTTTTGCCACAAGATAAGGTAATGGTGCTGGAAAGCCTTTTGGGAGAGAAGGGAAAAGGCAAGGTGCTTTTTGTGGGGGATGGCATTAATGATGCGCCTGTGCTGGCAAGGGCAGATGTAGGTGTGGCAATGGGCGGCATGGGTTCTGATGCGGCCATAGAAGCGGCAGATTTAGTTATCATGAATGACGAAGTGGAAAAAATTGCTGATGCTATGGTGATTGCCACCAATACCAATCGCATTGTAAACCAGAATATTGTGTTTGCTTTGGCAGTGAAGCTTTTGGTACTGGCCTTGGGTGCTATGGGCATTGCGACTATGTGGATGGCGGTATTTGCCGATGTAGGCGTAGCATTTCTTGCCATACTCAATTCTATGCGGAAAAAATACAACCCTAACAGCAAGTCGTTATAATAAAAAGCCAAAATTCAGGGATGGGAATACAGTTCTTCGTGGAGGCTTCACATCCAAGCCCCCACAAGTATTTATCCTCGACCTGTAAAGGGAAACTGCATTTTCCTTGTTTTTGCACAGATTGAAGGCAAGCCTAAGCTTTGCCAATACTGCGGAGGGTTGGGAACAAAGGGTTCCCAACTGGAATCATGTAGGGCGTAGACTTTATCTACACCCTAAGTAAAAACGTAGGTTTTCCATGGATAAAGTTTTCGTCCATCTTTTTTAGGGTATCAGCAAAAAGACTGGATGCCCATAGGGCAGATTTGCAGAGCAAATTACTGAAAAATGGCGGGTATGGGCGGCGGCCACAGTTTAACATGATTGCATCTCCAAACCACCACGAGGGTGCTTCGTTTCTGAATTAATTGGATGAATTCCCCGTTTCTTTTGTTTCTATAATTTTTTTTACGCCCTTTTCAAATTTTGGGCGGGGGAGCATAACCATATGACCGCATTGACAGCATTTAATACGAAAATCAATACCGGTACGAAGGATTTCCCATTCACTGCACCCGCAGGGATGGGGTTTTTTCATCTGTACAATATCACCTACTGAAAACTGCATAGCCAATCACTCCTTTGTAGAATCTTGAACAATGTGTATGGTACGCTGGGGAAAGGGGATAGAAATTTCCTCCTTATCCAGACGGTTTTTGATACGAAGCCTTAATTCACGTTCTACAGCCCAATTTTCTTTGATATTGCATTTTGCCAGGATACGCACCGTAACGGCAGAGTCATTCAGCCCGGCAATGCCAAGAACTTGTGGGTGTTCCTGCAAATCCTTCATATCGTTGGTTTTTGCCATTTCATCCTGCAAAACAGAAAGAACTCGCTCTATATTTTCGCTATAATCAACATCTATGTCCACAATAGCATTGATATATTCTTTGGACATATTGGTCATGATACCGATGGAGCCATTGGGGATGATATGAATGGAGCCGTCGGCATCCCGTATTTTTGTGGTGCGTAGAGTGATGTCTTCTACGACACCTGTTTTGCCCTGTATCGTTACCATATCGCCTACACCGAAATGGTCTTCAAATAAGATAAAGAACCCGTCCAGCATATCCTGGATGATA
>CAZCDP010000074.1:0-7048 GCA_964497675.1 uncultured Candidatus Epulonipiscium sp. | reverse complement strand
TATTTGCCAAGACTCTTTTTCATCGGGGGATTCCTTATATTTTAAAGGATAGGGGAACCAATATCTACGGGCATTGGATTACCAAAGATATTTTGGCGTACTTGGCATTAGCGGCAGATGAGGGGGATGACGCTTCTCTGCGGCGGATTATAAATAAGCCAAAACGATATATCAGCAAAGATTTGTTGCAAAGGTCGGAAGAAATGCCCTATCCTTTGTTACGAGGACTTTTTCTCAGTCCATATCTGAAAAAATGGCAGGCAGAACAACTGGAAAACCTGCGGCAGCACCTGGCTCAGATTAGAAAGCGCAAGCCTTTTGAAGCAGTGAACTATATCCGAAATGTAGTAGCTTATGATGAGTATTTAACGGAATATGCAGGGTTTCGCAAAGCGAATCCAGAAGGATTGAAGGAAATCGCAGAGGAGCTTACACAAACTGCAAAAGATGCGGAAACCGTTACAGAATTTTTTGAAAAGGTAGATGCCTTGGATCAGGAGATGCGGAAAAACGGACAAAAAAACAGTAAGCTGTCAGCTCATGCAGTGACACTTACTACGATGCACTCTGCAAAGGGGCTTGAGTATGACACCGTATTTATCCCAAGTATTATTGAGGGGCTGGTTCCCCATGAAAAAAGCTCGACACCGGAGGAAATTGAAGAAGAACGGCGGCTCTTTTATGTAGGAATAACTAGGGCAAGAAGGCGGCTTTATTTGTCGGAAATTACTAAACGTCATGATAAAGGGACAAAGCGTTCTCGTTTTTTAAAGGAAATTGGATTGAGATAAGGGGAATTTACAGCGTGTCGATAAAGTCGATACGCTGTTTGTAAAAATAAGGTGATTGTTGGTTTTTTATGAAAGCCAACCGTTCTGTTATTGTAAAAATGTTGAAAAATGATTCCACCTAGGGGCTTACAGTTCTTAAAACTCTTGTGCTTTTTTGGAGAGCGGCGATTGACAGATTGAGCTTGTTATATATTTTTAATGAAAGTTAAGAAACTATTAATACTATGCCATAGAAATAATCGGTATAATGAATAAAACAATGATGTAAAAGCATCACTGATATGGGAGGGTGAAACATGAGGGACAGGAAACGGCAGGAAAGAAGAAAAAAGATGATGGCAGTGCTGGCTATTATTCTTGCACTTGCCATGGTGTTTAGTGTGGCGGCACCTTTAATTTATTCTATACAGGCTTCGGCCATGACTACAACTACAAGTAGTAACACCAAAGGGACGGAGCAAAAGAAACTAAAAAAGCAAAAAGAAGAAATTGGTCTGGACAAATTTTCACTGGATATGGCTATCGGCTACGACCAACAGTACATAGTGGGAAAAGCGACGCCTTTTCGGGCAGTACTGACGAACAAAGGAAAGGATTTTTCTGGGGAAATGCAGATTAAAGTATATTCCTATGAGGACACCGAGGGTGACGCTGGTGAATACTCCATTTATTATCAGCCTGTAGAGCTGGCAAAAGGCGCAGCAAAACAGATGAATCTGGATATTAATGTAGAAACCATTCGTGATTTTTTTGAGGTTATCCTTCTGGATGAGCAGGGAAAAATGGTGTTTAGAAAAAATGTTTCTGCAAAAGCATTGGATCCTGCTACCGTAATGGTAGGCGTTTTGACGGACAACCCCGGGGAAGTTGCTTATCTTTCCGGTCTGAACATGACGGAGGGAAAAGAAGACTATGAGGCGGCATACAGCAAAACCGTATTTTTGAATGGTACCACGTTTCCTGAGAGTAAATATGTGCTGGGAAATTTTAAAGCAATTATAATAGAAGATTTTGATACAAAAACATTAACAAAAAAGCAGAAAGACGCCATTGAGAACTGGACAAGGGGCGGGGGAATGTTGATATTCGGCACAGGCCCAAAGGCGGAAAAGGTTTTAGGCGGGCTGGATGAACTGGCGGGATTTCAGATGGGAGAAAGCCAAACCATCAATTCTTTCCCTTCAATCAATAATACGTTACAGATTCAGACAGAGCATTATGGTTCTATGGATATTACACCGATAACAGCCCCGGGGCTGAAGGATATTTTTTCGGAAAATGGAACAAGCATTACTTCGGCCATGGCTTTTGGCAGTGGAAAAATTGTGATTCACAATTTTTCTTTATCCTTGGCACCTGCGGCAGAGCTTCCCAATTTGGTGGTTTTGCTCCGTGGTATTTATTCCAATGAAGCCCCATCTCTTTTTAAACCTGAGGTAGGGGAAAACTATGAACGCAATTATATTTCAAGGGCAGCAGATCAGTTTCCTGTATTAAAAACAGGCAGTATCTATGGAATATTGGGTTGTATTTTAGTTTATATTGTTGTAGTAGGCCCAATTCTTTACATTGTGCTGAAAAAAAAGGACAAGCGGGAATTCGGGTGGGTTGCGATACCTGTTTTGTCAATACTCTTTATGGCTGCTATTTTTCTTTTGAGCCAAAATAGCCATTACAAAAACGGCATTGTTAATATTATTTCTGCAACAGAAATGACAGCGGGTTCCTCTGTCGGGAAAACAGATGTCAGTGCGGCTATTAAGTCGGCGAAAAAAGGTGCTGTGGTATTTTCTATGGAGGACAAAGTGAACGTCATGATGCCTTCCGATGATCACAGGAATTATTATGACAGCAATCAGATAGAAAGGTATACACGGAAGATCTTAGCGGGAGATACCACTGAAATTACATATTTTGACAATAAAAGCTGGGAAACTAATACGTTTTCAACTGAAATGGAACGAGAGCTGGGGGGAACGTTGGAAAGTACAGTGACCATTTCTGGCAACCATTATGTGGGGAAAATTTTGAATCATACCAATCTGGACTTTTATGGAGTTGTCCTTGGCTTGGGAGGAACTTACCAAAGTTTTGGCAAGCTGAAAGCAGGAGAAAGTCTGGACGTGGATTATACTATGGAAAATCTGGACGAACAAGATACTGATGTATATTCTGTGATGAAGAATATTTACGGAGATTTGTACGATCGTCAAGAAAGCTTACAAAAAATGAGGGATAAAGAAATGACCCAGGAAGAAATTTACAGCCTGCGTCAGCAAATGGACATTTTAGAAAACTGTGAAAGAGATAATTTAGATGGCAGACTAGGAACTAGTACTATGCCCATAGTATTCTATGGTTTCAATGATGAGCCTGTTTTTCCAACAGACAAGTATGTCAACGGAAAAAAAGCGGTGGAGCGGAATCTAGGCTTTTATCAGATGCAGTTTGATTTGGATTTAGAAAATACGGAACACTTTGATATTCCCTTTGGTATCATCGCTCCTGCTCTTGTCAAGAGTGAACAGGCGATTGAGCAGTATAGCCACAATAGAATGCAAAATAAAACGATATATGCTGAGCAACAGGCGGAAGTCGAGTGTATTTTTGAATTGCCGAAGAATGTGAAACTAGAGCTCTTTCAAATTAGAAACCAGACGGACGGCGCGCTTTTCTATGAAGCACCTCAAATTTTCAATATGAAAACAGAAAGATGGGAAAAAGCAACAGAACAGGAGTACAGAAACCCTATGGATTATATTACTGAACAAGGTAATCTTACGGTGAAATTATTTCTTAAGGAATCAGCAGAAGCGTTTATGCCTGGATTAAGGTTGAAAGGAGGCGGTAATCATGCTGGAAATTAAACATCTCGTGAAAAAGTACGGAAAATTTACCGCTGTGGATGATTTGAATATGACGGTTTCGGACGGCAGTATTTTCGGTTTTGTGGGACCTAACGGCGCAGGTAAAACGACAACCATGAAAATTATGGCTGGGATTTTAACCGCCACTGCGGGAAGTGTCATCATCAACGATGTAGATGTGACAAAAAAGCCCAAGTCCCTGCGGGAAAAAATCGGATATATGCCTGACTTTTTTGGTGTTTATGATAACTTGAAGGTTTCTGAATATATGGATTTTTATGCCGGAACCTATTATATTCCCTATGAGCAACGAGGGGAAATCATAGATAATCTATTGGATATTGTAGATCTTTCTCACAAAAAAGAGGCCTATGTAGATTCCCTTTCCAGAGGGATGAAGCAAAGGCTGTGTCTGGCAAGAAGTCTTGTGCATGACCCGGAACTATTAATTCTGGACGAACCCGCATCGGGGCTGGATCCTCGTGCACGTGTGGAGATGAAGGAAGTGCTGAAACAGCTTCAGACGTTAGGGAAAACCATTGTCATCAGTTCACACATTTTGCCGGAGCTGGCGGAGATGTGTACGGAAATAGGAATTATCGACCAAGGACATCTGGCGGCGCAAGGCTCTGTGCAAGAAATTATGAAGCATCTGACGAAAAAACGTGTGATTTATGTACGACCTCTTGAGAATCTGGAAGGGCTTATTAAGCTGTTGCAGGAGCAGCCTTTGGTAGAGAATATTTTAGAAAATATAGGGGAAGCGGAATTTGATTTCAATGGCGGTGACGAAGAACTGGCGAGGCTTTTGAAGCTGATGATTGATGCCCATATCCCTGTCCTGTCTTTTAAAGAAAAAGCAGGAAATCTGGAAGAAATTTTTATGCAGGTGACTGGAGGGAATACAAAATGATGTTGAACCCTGTTTTAAGACGAGAGGCAAGGACATCCTTGCGGAACTGGAAATTTTTTGGAGCGATTACCCTATATGTTGCCATAGTGGCGTTTGGTGCGGGCTTTTATGTATACAGCAATATGTTTCAATCCTATTATTATGGCTTTGACCCTCAGTCGGTTATCGGTCTTTATGGTATACTTTGTGCCATGCAAATGGGACTTATTATGATTGCCACGCCTGCATTGACAGCGGGAAGCATCAGCGGAGAAAGGGAACGGCAGACCCTTGATTTATTGTTGGTGACAAAAATGTCATCCTATTCCATTATCTTCGGGAAGCTGCTATCCTCTATGGGCATTATTTTGTTGATGACCATATCCATATTGCCCATTTTTGCCATCGTGTTTTATTTTGGCGGTGTTTCGCTTATACCCCTTTTAGGAATGATGGGCTTTATGCTTTTGACTGCCTGTGCCGTTGCCGCTGTTTCTGTGTTTTTATCTTGTGTTTTCAAGAAAACAATGCTTTCTATGGTGTTGGTTTATCTGATTATGGGATTCTTATGCTTCGGAACGTTGCTGGCAGTTGTTATGTATCACAGCATTTATTGGAGTATGTATCAGCAAGAACCAAGGATTCTTGTTGGGGTATTGTTGTTGGCAGGCAATCCGGGTGTTGGATTTTTCTCTATTATTGATGGTCAGATAGGTACAGATTTTGTACGTAACGTTATGAATGTTTATCCAACGATGAACGGGTTATTGAGGTGGATTGTAAGCCATTACTGGGCGGTAAATGCCTTGGTGGATGTGGCAGCCATTGTGATTTTTACATCTTTGGCAGCTCATTTTATCAATCCTGTAAGAGGGAAAAAATAATTCCTTCAAGAGGTGGCGTATATGAATGAATTAGAGCGGCTTTTGAAGCCTTTGCGAAGAAAGCTGATGTTTGAACATTTTTTAAACTGGAGTAGTATCATTGGAACAGCGGCGGCGGCTGTTGGTCTTGCTGTTGTTTTGCTGTCTAAATTTTGGTATATCATGGATTTGGGTGTTCTTTGCGGCCTATTGATTTTGACAACGATTTTGGGTGCGGCCTCAGCAGTCTTTTTCTTTGGGCGACCAAGCTATGAAAAAACGGCGGCTGAAGGCGACAAACTGGGCTATGCGGAACGTTTTGTAACAGCTTTGGAGGTTCTGAAAAAAAGCGGAGAACCAACGAAAATAGAAGCAATGGCTTTGGTTGACGGGCTGGAAAAGGCACAGACAGGCGAACTGGCAAAACAATATAAAATGAAGCTTTCTACAAATATGTGGAAAACCATGGGCTTGCTTTTAGTGGTTTCTGTGATTGCAACTTTTTTGGGTTCTCCTATGGAAGGGGAAGCGGAGCGTTACGGTGCAGCACAGTTGAAGAAAATTCAAGAAATCAAAAAAGAAGTGATGGAAGAAAAAGATATAGACAAGGCGGAATTGAAAGAATTTAAAAAAGAAATCAATAGCCTGACGAAGAATATTAAAAAATCTATGACCAAAAGTGAAGTAGAAAATGCTGTCCGCAAAGGTCAGGAAAAGCTGAAGAAGTTAGAAAAAGCTAGTGTAAAAGCAGATTTGCGAAAAATGGGGGAAAAGCTGGCCCAGAATAATCTGACAAAGGAACTGGCAAAAGCCATGGAACGGGGCGATAGCAAGGCTGTTGCCGAAGCCATGGAGCAAATGAAAGAAAAGCTTTCTGACTTAACAGAAGAAGAGAAAAAAGAATTGCAGGAAACTATGGAGGAAGCTGCGGCCATGGCAGAAGGAAAGACAGCGGAGGTCATGAATAAATTGACCCAGAGTTTGTCGAAGGGTGATATGAAAAACGCGGCGGCGTCGGCGGAAACCCTCAAAGGACAGTTGACACAAAAGGCGAAGGAAAACGAAACACTGCGAAAGTCTATTGAAAAGCTGAACCAGGAAATGGCAGAAGGACAGAAGCAGAAAGAATCTCAGAAAGTAGAAAACAATCAGAACCAAAGCCAGTGCCAGTGCCAGAACAAAGGACAAGGAGAAGGACAAGGAGAAGGGCAAGGTCAGGGACAAGGGCAAGGTCAGGGACAAGGGCAAGGTCAGGGACAAGGGCAAGGCCAGGGACAAAGCAAAGGCCAAGGACCAGGGCGCGGCATAGGCCATGTGGATACAGAAAAAATCTATACACGGAAAGTAGTGGAAAAGGAAGGGTACCGCACAAAGGTTGCTGGTATTGACAACGAAAATGGTGAAAGCACCCAAACGCAACAGAAGGTGACGGGAAATGCCGGAGAAAGTGTGCCTTATGAAGATGTTTATCAGGAGTACCGCAATGAGGCGTTAAAGGACTTGGAGAATGATGCTGTACCATATGGTATGCGGGAACTGGTTTCAAAGTATTTTTCAACCCTGGAAAAATAAATTTTATGGTGCAAAAAGAAATGTTGGAAAAAGCCGTAGGGTGTAGACTTTGTCTACACTCCA
>CAZCDP010000073.1:0-7159 GCA_964497675.1 uncultured Candidatus Epulonipiscium sp. | reverse complement strand
TTCGATGTCATTCAAAAGAAGGATATCCTCTAACGTGGTATTGTATTTTTTAGCGATACTCCAAAGACTATCGCCCTTCTGCACAACATAGATAACAGCACTGGCTGTAGGGCCTGATTCCTCCTGCCCCTTTTCATCAAACTCGATACCGGTAATAACATCTCCGTTTTTCTGTTCCAGTACCAGTGCATCAAATCCCAAAGTCACCCGTACTTCCACTTCCCGATCAGAAAGCATATTAAAGGAAATATCCTCTATTTTCGCTTCTACCTGTGCGCTGTTATCTTTTCTTGCCCCTTTCAGTTCAATTTCCTGGGTAAAGGGTATATTCCGTTTCACAACGCTGACAGGTTTCTCGTCATTTTCTCCGATATAGAGGATTTCCAAAGTCAGCACCCCTTGGACTTCCAGCATATCGTCATGCACCACGACATCATCCACCGCCACTGAGGCCCATACCTTGTATACCTGCATCATGGGGTCCATCTGACTGTCCAGTATCACCGATTCCTTGATAACAAACTGATTTTTGTTTCGTCCTACAACATGGAGGTAGTCTATGTTATCTCTGGCAATTTGCAAAGGCTTCCCGGGATAATAGGCATCTTCAATCATCTCAATTTCCTGGCTGTCCGTCACCTTCATATCCGCTCCGATGGTGATTTCACAGTTTAGAATACGGTCTTCCCCGTCCTCGTCTGCTATGGGACGGATTTCCTTGTTTTCCACTGCAAGCTTTGCTCGTGCAAGCATTTTACTCGTAACATCTTTGGACTCGATATAGCCGTTAAACGGAAGCTCATGCTCCATAACTTCCAATATACTATCGTCATTATCCCCTATGTAGAGTGTGGAAACTTTCAAATTACCACGAATCAGCACCCGTCCATCCATAGAACGCACATCTTTATCCGAAATTATGACGTCTGTGGACAAGAGTTCTCCAATGTTGGGCTTTCCTGCTGAAAGCGCCAATTCCTCCTTGATTACAAACCTGTCCTTTTTATTTTCTACGGTATTATCTACTTTCATGGTTCCTGTCATAACCTGCATGATAGGTACATTTTTGATTTCCCGTATGATTTCCCCTTCCTCAACCCTTTCCGCCTCAGCTGTTACTGTGACCACTGCCTTCACACTGATTTTTCGGTCATTCACCAGCTTGCAGTCCAGATGCTCCAGTGTTGTATAAAGGGTCACCGCAGTATCTCTGTCGATGCCCTCCATATGAATAAAATCTTCTATGGGCAGGGATGCCACCATGGCATGCAATGGCTTTGTACTTTTCTTCGCCTGATAAAGAACAGAAACCAGCAGTTCTCCTGTGAAACTGACCCTGTCCTCATTGACTTTTCCATCGTCAAGACGCACCTCCCCGTTACATCGTAAAACCGCATCTATATCGGGTTTGCTGTCCGGTACAATAATGTCACCCTCCAGCAATAATTGTGATGACTGTTTGCCTGCCTGATTATCCAAAATGATTTTTTCCCTGACCAGCTCCAACGGCATAAAAAAACCTCCTTTACCTTTGTCTATATTGTAATATATTATAAGAGAAGGGTTTTATGACAATTTTTCAAAAGACTGTGTGACATTTTGCCCATGAAAGCGTATTGTAAGAAAGGCGGTGGAACAGGTGAAAAAAGACGAGCTTACAAAAATCTATGAACAATATTATAAGGAGCTTTATCTCTATGCTTTTTCCATCTGCAAAGAGCCTAATGCGGCGCAGGATATGGTCAGCGATACCTTCTTCAAGGCGTTCCTTACCATTGACAAAAACACAGGCTCCCTAAAATATTGGCTGCTTCGGGTCTGCCGTAATAACTGTATGGATTATTTCCGCAAAAAACAAAAGCAGTATTCCTGCCCCATTGAGGAGCTTCCCCTTTTCGTAGAAGGAACGCCTTTGGAACAAATCCTGCAAAACGAAGCTAGGCAACAGCTTTACATAGCCATCTCTGCCCTGCCATCATCTTATCGGGAAATGGTTCTGCTCTATTATTTCTGGGAAATGTCCACAGAAGAAATCGCCAGTTCCTTAGGTCTTAGCGGCGGTGCCGTTCGCACATTGTTATACCGTGCCCGCAGAAAACTGCGTGTTTTTTTAGAAAAGGAGGACTACTTATGAAATTTCATGAATTATTGGAACGTTATAAGAATAATACAGCCACGGAAGAAGAAATCCGTCTGGTAGAAGAAGAACTGGAAAAAAATGAGCTGATTAATGACTACTTATCGGAACATCTACTGGAAAATTTGAATGAAAAAAAAGAATCGGAGGAAGCTGCCTCTGTGGCTGAAAGTCAAAGTATCAAAAAAGCGGTTGACCGCAAATTTTTGAAAATCGTTGTGGTTTCCGTAGCGGCAGCTGCCCTGCTCTTTGGAGCCCTCAAGTTTGTGGCTCTCCCTCTTTATGACAAAGCCTTTTATAATCCCAATGAGGGGTATACATCAGAGTGGAACAGCGCCCTTTTTCTGGATGTCTGTGCTGTAACGGAGCTTTGGTTTCCGGGATATATCACAAGCTTTGCTCAGGCGGAAAGTCTGGGTATGGGGAAATATGACATTACCATTTCTTTGTGGAATTCTTTCAATGGAGGGGACGAAGTGTTTACCAATCGTCTGGTGCGGGGAAGGTTGGAAAAAACGCCCTCTGATTTTTGGCATTTCCCCATTTCCAACGCCTTTTATGAAAGAAACTCCTCCGATGTTGTGGTAGAAACAGACGGTACCGAAAGTCAATGGGTACAAACTGAGGAAGAAAAATCCTATTATCTGGATGAACTAAAAAAGCTGCCGGAAACAACAGAGGCTTCTGTCTTTTTTTCCTTTCAAGAAGATATTCCTCTTGCCGACTATTGCGAACGAGTGAAAGAATATGACAACCTATATTTTAATTGGGTAGCAGTACGCTCAAATAACAAGCCCTATCACGGTAATCCCATAGGATTTAGTCCCAGCTCCTCTGGAGTAATCATCGAAGAAGGTACTCTCCCCGTAGCAGAATATCCCTGTTTTGAATTGGCGAACTGTGACTTTAACACAGATTTGGGCGGGTATAGCAGTCAGGATTTGGAAACCCATTTCAAAACACTCCTGAAATATGCCAGCCAACGGCAGGACTTTCTTTCCGCCTTTTGTGCTGTCAATGCCGCAGGTTCGGGAAATAATTATCTGGATATTCTTGATTATGTCGAAAAAAACGGCATCAAAACCTATGGAGTATTAGTACATGGCAATCGGGATGCTATTTTAGACTTTGCCAAGGAAGATATCATTCACACCATTTTTATAAATAATGTAAAGCTTTCCAAACTGTCAAAATAATTTAATAGCAACACGTTTTCTATGATTTTTTCTGATAACTTTGACAACATAAAGAAAGGGCATGGAGTAAATTCCACGCCCTTTTGGTATCAAAAAATCAAGAAAAATGTAGGACTCTATCCTACACCCTACAAACTTCATACATAAAAATCTGTTTTTTGTTAAAGTTTTTTGGCTCGCTTTTTTTAAAAAAGTGAGTGGAGTTTGAGATAAAACCTCAAGGGTTTGGCTTGTTCTACACTAAGGGCATGGAGTATGATTCCACGCCCTTTCTATTTGTTTACGGTACAAACCCAAAAACCATCCATTTTTATTAAAAAAAAGCTTTGATATGAGAAAAGGGGTACCATCGAAACAACACCCGTCCTGACAACTTTTCTTTTGCCACAACGCCAATATTACGGCTGTCAAAACTATGCAGCCTATTATCCCCCATCACAAAAATCGCATCCTGTGGCACCGTTACATCCACCGTACCCAAGGTTTCACCCACAGCATACGCCTCCTCTAAGGCTATCTCATTAACAAAAACCCGACCGTCTTTTATTTCCACCCGATCACCACCCATGGCGATGATACGCTTCACTACTTGAATCCTTTCACCATCCTCTTCCATATTAAAAACGATAATATCTCCTCTTTCATAAAAAGAAAACTTTGTCATAAAACGGCTCATGGTTACCCTATCCCCATGGGAAAAGGTCTGTTCCATGGAAATTCCATCAATTTTTGTCGGCCACAAGAAAATATATAATATTAAAAGTACGACAAAGGCTTCTACCAGTGCCTTTCCCCACTCTTTCAACTCCTCACTCAAAATAAAAACCCTTTCTGTCAGATTTCGACTGCTTTTTCATTTCTGTACCTATCAGTATAAAGTTTTTACAAAAAATAGCAAGGTATCTAGGACAAATTTTTCATATTTTCTCATGTTTTCGCTAAGTAAATTTTACCAATTTCGGTTTCTCCATTTTTTGTCCCTCAATCATTTAGAAAATCAGCCAACCTTTTTTATAATATCTGGGTAACGAAAAGCACTGTCATTTTTTAGTAAAAAATTTAAAATCATTTTATTTGCTTTGTTGTTACATTCTGTTTCCTGACCGCTCCCATGTCCCATAGGCACTTCGGCACTTTCTCCGCATACATCTACCCCCAAAACATACTGCCGGTTCCATATTTTTTTGCTCACCGTCAAAAAATCTTTTCCTGTCATATTGCCCTGATCCCAATTCGTACAAGCTTCACTTTTTCGGAATACATCTTTGTCCACAGAGCAATAAAAAGGATAATGAACACTTTCCGCAGCAAGCTCCATCCAATGGCTACAGGTTCCCAAAAACTCCTTACTGTAAGCCTTCACACGATTTAGATATCGGGGTTCTATGGCATCAATCAGTTCTTGCTTCGCCCCCAAAATAAGCACTTCCTTTATGTATTTATTTTCATCCAGTACCCTTTTCACCCAGCATCCGCAGGACAACAGTTCCGGGCATAAGGGCGGCAATATATCCGTATGATGATCAAATAACACAAGAGAAAAAGGCTCTCTAATTCGCTCCAAAAATAAATATGTCATATAATGATAATTCCCCGTACCGATAAAATGAATCTGAAACCTATCTTTTTCACGAAGCTTCCTTTTTATCAGCTCCAAAGTCTTAGGGCTGCAATAACCGTTTGCACTAGATAAAGAAGAAAAATCTATGTACTCATATTCTGTTCTTCTATAAAAATTCTGATTTTTATAACATTGATTAAAATTTAAAATTCCAATTCTGTGAGCCATAAAAAGTCCCCCTCCCAATCAAAATCAGCCTATCCGCAGTGACTTAATAACACAAGCCCAATAAGTTTTTGTATAAAACTTCCATATTAGTTACAATTTTGTTATATCATCTTTTTTTAGCACTGTCAATTTATGAGTGCTAATCCTGTTTTTTTCATTTATACCAATTTCCATGATTTTGCTCGTTTTGTTAAATTGGCAATCCATATTTATCCTAAATTTATCTAATTTTATCAATTTCTTCTTTTCTTATATCCATACTATTTAAAAAATATACTTTACATAACATTGTTTTTGTGAATGTTATTTTTCATATTTTTTCTTTTCCATCGAATGGTTTCATCGTATTTTCAATTCTATTTTTTGCAAACAAAAAAGCCGTTCATTCTTTGGGAATAAACAGCTAGTTTTTAAAAATAAAAAAGGCATATATAAATAATATATGCCCGAGACCGGAATCGAACCGGTACGAGTGTTACCCCGCAGGATTTTAAGTCCTGTGCGTCTGCCAGTTCCGCCACTCGGGCAAAAAAGCCACCAAAATCGCCTTACAAATCCCTACATTAGAATTTGTAACATCAATTATTTTATCAGAAAATGACGTAATTGTCAATCAAAAAACTTATTTTAAATTGTTTAACTTTTTATTTTTTAGTTACATCGAATAAGAAAACATTATAGTTCCCAACTGTTAGAGTTTTACATTCTATATTGTAATTTTGACTTTGTGATAATTTTTGGAGTAGATAAAACCCACCAGCATTTTTTAAAAAAAGAGCACCTATAACAAAACTCTCTAAACTGTTCGTTATCCAGACAAATAGAAGGGAGTTGCTATCAGTACAAAGTAATTTTATCGACAAATAATTTAATTTAAAAGAGGGTTCTGTCAAAATATATGTTAAAACTGCTCTACATAAATGCAGTTGCCCACACTGTGGCTATAAAGTATCTAAAATCCATGATTACAGGGAGAAAAAAATAAAAGTTATATCCATGTCAATTCCAAAAAACTTACCTGTTTTTTAGAAAAAAAGATACTTCTGTTCCTGTGGAAAAAGGTTCTATAAGCCTTATGATTTTTTACCCAAATTACCACTGCTGGACATATTTTGTCTATAACTAGCTTATAGATATGATAAACATGAAAAGGTTGCAAGGCTTACTAAGCTTAGCGTAAATACCGTCATGCGAATGGTGCATAAAATCAACAATAGCTGTCATTCTATACCTCAGACACTTTTTATTAATGCGTTCAAAGGAAATGCCTAAACTAGAAAAATTCAATGTCTACTGAAACCCAAACAAGAGAAAATATCAGAAAAAGGCTTCAAAAGACAATGTCTACATAACTAAGAAAATAGTACAAACGAAGCAAATGACTTCTTCTCGCCAATTATAACAACCTCAACCAAGACAATAAATGGGGTGTTGATTTAATGCTTTTATATAACGACGACTACCTTCTGCCCATTTCTTAAAGGATTATTTTTATCAGCTTTGCCTAGAAAAAATTATTCAGATAGAGAAAAGATTTTGCAGAATGGATATTAAGAGCCAAGATTTGGATACTCCAGGGTTTGTAAAATATGCAGCACATATAGAAATTGGTATTATAAAATACTAAATGCTTTTAAATATAGTGACCCTAACGGCCCAACAGAAGACTTTCATAACTAGATAAAAGTATTGAAACAAGTTTCCTATTGTGTGAAAATTTCAAAAAATTTAGGATAAGAATTTTACGTAGTTCATGTATTACCAACTCGTACTTAATACGGAAATTTTTAAAAGGGTGAAACTTAAAAATAGTTTCACCCCAATTCCTGACAACAATCCATAAAAAAAGAATCACTACAAACGTAATGATTCTCTTATATATGCCCGAGACCGGAATCGAACCGGTACGAGTGTTACCCCGCAGGATTTTAAGTCCTGTGCGTCTGCCAGTTCCGCCACTCGGGCAAATCAAAAAATAAAAATGGGAGTTACAGGGCTCGAACCTGTGACCCTCTGCTTGTAAGGCAGATGCTCTCC
>CAZCDP010000072.1:0-7240 GCA_964497675.1 uncultured Candidatus Epulonipiscium sp. | reverse complement strand
GATGAAATGAACCGCCGATAGCGGTCAAATGACGACAAAATTTATAGTGTTAGATTTCTGATTTTAAACTCTTTTTCCGCTTCACGTCGCTGATCATTCTTAGCAAGAGTCTGCCGTTTGTCGTAAAGCTTCTTGCCTTTGGCTATGCCAATATCCACCTTGACAAGACTTCGGTTAAAATAAAGCCGCAAAGGTACAATCGTGTATCCTGTGGCTTGAATGGCACCGGCAATTTTATTAATCTGGCTTTTATGCAAAAGCAACGTTCTTGTACGCAAGGGATCCTTGTTGAAAATATTCCCTTGTTCATAAGGGCTGATATGCATTCCATAAAGAAGTGCTTCTCCGTTTTCAATGCGGATATAGCTTTCTTTCAAGCTGCATTTTCCCTGACGCAATGATTTTACCTCCGTACCAGACAGTGCAATCCCCGCCTGAAAAACTTCTTCGATAAAATACTCATGATATGCTTTTTTATTTTGAGCAATGAGCCTAGAGCCCTTTTCTTTTGCCATACTAACACCTTTTGCCTTTATATTATCACCATTTTGCCTTTCAATTATATCACACCTATGCAAAAAAGCAAGTAACAATACCATTACAAAATATGTCATTCTTATGATAGACAGACAAAACGGTTATTCCCATTCTGTCTGTCCGATTCATTTTACTGTTCTTCTTCCTCTGCAAAAACGAAATCTATGTTTTTCAGTTCTAGATTCACCTTTGCTACCTGAACTGTCACATGGTCACCCAGTTTATATTTTTTTCCGGTATGTTCTCCGTAAACCAACATACGTTCTTGGTCAAAAACATAATAATCATCATCCAAATTATTTAAAGCTACCATGCCTTCCACGGTATTCGGCAATTCCACATAAATTCCCCAGTTAGTAACCCCCGAAATAAGCCCGCTATAAATATTCCCTATTTTATCCATCATAAATTCTACTTTTTTGAGATTATCGGTATCACGTTCGGCTTCTTCTGCAACTCTCTCACGCAAAGAACATTGTTTTGCAATATCCGGCATTTTTCTTTTCAAGGCCTTGTTTTTCTTTTCTGCCAAACCGCCATCAATAACCATTTTTATAATCCGATGAATCTCCAAGTCTGGATACCGACGGATAGGCGAGGTGAAATGGCAATAATACTTTGCCGCAAGACCAAAATGTCCTCCATTTTCTGCCATATATCTTGCTTGTTTCATGCTTCTTAAAACCACGCGGGTAATAATTCGTTCTTCATCTTTTCCTTCCACCTGAGATAAAACCTGCTGCACTGCTTTGGGATGCAATTCTGCATTGCCGCTTTTCAAGCGATACCCGAAATTCCGAATAAATTCTTCCAATTTCTGTATCTTCTCATCATCGGGCACCTCATGGTTACGGAATAAAAAGGGTACCTCCTGCCAAAAGAAATCCTCCGCAATGGTTTCATTGCACACCAGCATAAATTCTTCAATAAGATTGGTAGCAATGCTTCTTTCATAAGGCTTGATTTCCAAGGGCTTCCCATTTTCGTCCAAAATGATTTTCGACTCAGGTAAATCGAAATTCACAGAACCCCTCTTTTTCCGTTTCGCACCCAAAATAATACGCAGGTCATTCATCTGTTCAAACATTTCTACAAAATCTTTATATTCTTCCAGTAAAGCTGGTGTCTTGTCCTCCAAAATCTCCCGCACTGCCGTATAGGTCATCCTTTTATCTGAATGGATGACAGACTTCATAACTTTATGATCCAATACGTTTCCTTTCTGGTCAATTTCCATGATACAGCTTAAAGCCAGTCTGTCCTCATCCGGATTCAAGGAACAAATGCCGTTGGACAATTTATGGGGCAGCATAGGAATGACTCGATCCACCAAATAAACACTGGTGCCTCTTGCCATTGCTTCCTTATCCATGGGGGAATTTTCTTTTACATACTGAGAAACATCGGCAATATGGACACCCAGTTCATAATTACCATTTGCCAGCATTTCCAAAGATACCGCATCATCTAAATCCTTGGCATCTTCTCCATCAATGGTCACCATTTTCAGTTGCCGTAGGTCTGCCCGCCCCTTCTTATCTTCCTCGGACAGCTCTGTTTCCAGATTTTCAATTTGGTCATAAACCTCTTTAGGGAAATCCACAGGCAAATCATACTGACGAATAATAGAAAGAATATCTACCCCCGGGTCATTGATATGCCCTAAAATTTCCACGATCTTCCCCTCTGGATTCCGCCGTTCTTCCCCATATTTGACTATTTCCACCACGACCTTATGGCCCGTTACAGCCCCCATGGTATTTTCTTTGGAAATAAAAATATCTTGTGCCATTTTTTTATCGTCCGGAAGTACAAAGCCAAAGTTCTTACCCTTCTCAAAGGTTCCGACAATTTCATGAATTCCCCGTTCCAAAACACGGACAATAGCGCCTTCTGCCCGTTTCCCGTTGGATGCAGGACGTGCAATCCGAAACAATACCTTATCCCGATGCATGGCACCATTCACTGCATCCGCAGGAATAAAAATATCATCGCCTTCTTCTACAGATACAAAGCCAAAGCCCTTGGAATGGCTGATAAAATTCCCCGTCATCATATTTAAAGCCTGGGGAGCCATTAATTTCCCTTTTTTGGTTTCCAGTACCTTCCCTTCCCGCATCAAATCCTCTATTATCTCATCAAAAGTATTTCTATCCTCTGTCGGCACATCCAGCATACTGCAAATGTCCTTACGTTTCATTGGGATATACTCTTTGCTTTCAATATACGCCTGAATTTTTTCTTTTCTCTCCATCATCATTTCATCGTATTCCATGGAATCACCTCTTTCATTTATCCGTCTTTTCTATTATTATACCAAAAATCCCTCAAAATATAAACCCTGTCCATTTTCTTCATATTACAGTGCATCCTTCCTTTAAATGAAAAAAAGAGATATGAATCAAAATCATCATATCTCCTTTACACCTTTTTTTAAGAAACCAGATTAATCGCAAAAGCAATAATCAAGAATAATGCGCCACCGATTTTGGTGTACTTTTCAAGGGCACCTTCCACGGAATTCCCTTTGTTTTTACTCCAGTATGAATCACCACTGCTAGATGCGCTGATTGCACCCAGACCTGCGGAACGTTTTGACTGTAACAAAATAATCGCGCATAATAAAATGCTCAAAATAGCTAAAATTGCTGATAATACAATACCTATCGTACTCATATTCGTACCTCCTGTTTATCTGTGCCTATTCCATGCCAAAACCACATGAAACTCCAATGTTTGTATTTTATCACATTCTTTCCTGTCAGGCAATATCTATTTTGAAAGAATTAAACTTTCCCTCGTTCCAAAAATGTGCTAAAATGAAATAAAAAACTCGGAGGTGTTGTACATGAAACCCTTGATTGGAATTATTATGGGAAGTGATTCTGACCTTCCCGTTATGAGCGAAGCCGCAAAGGTTTTGGATAAACTGAAAATCCCTTATGAACTGACTGTTATTTCTGCCCACCGTACACCGGAACGTATGTATGAATACGCAAAAACTGCTGCAAAACGAGGCTTAAAAGTTATCATCGCCGGTGCCGGAGGTGCCGCCCACCTTCCCGGTATGACAGCTGCTCTCACCGTACTGCCTGTCATCGGTGTACCTATCAAAACGTCCACTTTAAGTGGTGTAGATTCTCTATATTCCATCTGCCAAATGCCCCCCGGCATTCCCGTAGCAACAGTAGCCATTAATGGCGCACAAAATGCTGGTATTTTAGCAGCCCAGATAATAGGTGCTTTTGATGCAGAAATTTTCCAACGTATTGCTGATTTCAAAACAAGCCTTTTAGAAATGGTCGAAAAAAAAGCGGATAAGCTGGAAACCGTAGGCTACGAAGCATATCTTTTTGAAATGGGAAAATAATCATGAAAAACAGCCACAGGTTTATGAATAAACTGGTATTGCGGCTGTTTTTATTTTCTATTATAAGCTGAGTTCTTCTGTTTGCATTTCGTTGTAAGTGTATCCTGTGGCTTTCCATGCTCCATAGGTTTTTGTTTTGAACTGCCCATACTTATTATAGTTCAGCAAAACTTCAATCAAAAGGTTGGCTGGAATCATTTTTCTTAGGGTATCAGCAATCTCCTTTTGCAGATTTTTCCTTCTCAGCTTCAGTAAAATCGATAATCTGTATTCTCCATAAAACATCTTTGCGGTATAATTTTCGTTTCCACAAAGTCCGTTAAGCCATTCTATCAAAGTTGCAAAGGTAAAAGGTCTATGTTTGTTCCATTGAAACAAGATACGCCGTCTTGTCTGCTCCAAATCCTCGTTTTCATCAACAGGAAGTCCCATAAACTTTGCTCTTTTCGCCAACCCCTGTTTTGTAGCGGTCTGAATCCACTGATCCTGCTCCAAAGCTTCCTTCGCCAGCCGTTCTTCCTCTAAAACAGTGCCCTCCACTTGAGCGAGTTTCTGAAACGCCTCCTCTTGTTTGACCACAAAGGGCAGATATTTTTCATACAGTTCCGTTTCTTTTTCCCACATCTCAAATCACCTCAAATTTGCCCAAGGTAGGAATTTCATTCTCTTGCAAGATGCAATTCTGCCCCAATCCGTTAATTTTCGTATACTGTACATCCAACACCCCTGTACCATTTAACGCACGAGCCTCCAAGTAGCTTACCCTTACCACAAGATATTCACAGTCAGCCCATTGTTTTCGAAGCTCCAGAAAATAGCTTTCAAAAGAAGTCTTGATTTGCTGTAAAATTTCCTCAGACATAACACCTTCCTTCACGCTGATTTTCATGGTAATATTGCATACAACCTCTGATACACCTTCTACAGTCACACAATGGCCCACAGGTGCAATGCCCTTTCCTTTCCCCGTACTTCTGGGGTCGATAGCTTCCTGCAAGGCATCCGTTTCCACATTCGTGGGTTTTTTATATCCGCTGTCCAAAATCACCAGTTTCACTGTGCCCCCGCCGTTCCATACAGGATAGACCTTTACACCGCCAACCCCCTGCATCCCGGAAACCTTCGCTTTATAGTCCGCCACATTCCCGCCAAACGCATCTGTATTAAAACTGGAAAGATACCGTTTTCGTAACTCCTCATCTTTTTCCTCGTCCTCTCCATCCGTCAACAGCTCCGTTAGTTTTGCTTCTGCCAGCCCTTCCAGATAGTCCACAGGAATCAAATTACCCAGATAAAAATTTCCCTCTGTACCTGGGGTTTCACATTCCATAATATATCTTCCGGGAACATCCCCCTCCTTCAGCACAACATAGTTCAAATTTTCGAGATGAAACCTTGCCCCCAGAGTTACCGCAAAAGGACTCCCATCTTTTTTCTGAAATACACCGTAAAAGGTTGCCTTTGTAGCCCCCTTACGAAAAACGCCTCTTTCCATGCATCGCCTTGTCAAATCCTCTCCCGTTGCTGTATCCCCGTAGGTTCTGCTCTCCAGCATATGCAAATCAGCATAGAATTTTGCCGTCTCCGCCGCATTGGGGCCCAAAGCATCAAAAATAAGACTTCCCTGTCGTTTATCCCTTCTGTCACTAACAGCATCCAGTTTTTTTTCCATCAATTCCTCGTAGCTTTCATACATTAAATATCTACCGTCCTTTCTGCCTCTACTACTCCAAAAACGGTTTGTACCCGAAAAAATACAGTAAGGCTGTTTCTGTTACTTGTAAAATGGAAATCCGTCACCGCCTCCACCCTATCATCAGCCAGAAGGGCATCCTCAATTCTTTTTTTCAGCTCCGGCATAATATAGCTTTTGGGGCGTCCCCACAAATCCTCCCACTCCATGCCATAGTTCCAGTCATAGATTTCATAGGCATACCGTTTTGTATGGAGTATTTTATAGATGGCCTGCTTCATTGCTTCCCTGCCGTCTGCTATCCCTTGTATCCCGCCTTTTCCCAAATCCATCCGGTAAGTCAGGCTTGGCATACTCCGTATTTTGATTTCTTCTGTCAACTCCAATCCATCATTTTCAGGAATCATGCCCTACACCGCCTCTCCGGCTATTCGCTCCAAAACCACATATTGCTGTCCGCCAGCTGCCTTCATCAATACCACCCTGTCGCCGACCTTCAGCCCGTTATAAATCGTCGCCCTATATTCCGTATCTTCGCTGCCCGGTCTATGTAATCGTAGCCTTGTCTGATAATCTGTCACCGCCCGGGTTAAAATAAAAAACCTTTCCGTCAGCTCCATTTTCTGTTCCACTGCGATTTTAAGGGGCATTTCCCCTGTCACCACACCGTAGCAGATATCCGCTAGATTTTCCTTATCTACTGCATCCAGTGCTGCCAGTTTAATTGCTTCCAACATTATTATCCCTTCTCTCTTACCCTTCTCCTATTTTTTTTCGGCTCGTATTTCGTTCTTCCAGAAGCCGTTTTGAAAGGAGCGTCATAATTTCCTCCACATCGGCGGTTTCTTTCACATCACTGATATTCACCGTAATGTTTTGGGCCCCCTGCTGACTTCCCGTCTGAGAAATAACTTCTTTCAGCTCATCTATAATCCTTCCCACATTTTGATTATCCTCCGAAAAAAGAATTCCCTGTTCCAATTCTTTTGGTTCCATTTCCCCCGAATCAGAATCTCTTGCATCCCAAAAAGGTTCCCCTTGCCTAAAAAACTCCGATTCTATCGAAAAAAGCTCTCTGTTTTTCCCATTTTCCAACCATACCTCTGGTCTGGCAATGTCATTTTTTCTTTTTGTTTCCAGAAAGTCCTCAAGTCCAAAGGGAAACCCGCTTTCAAAAACGCCGCTCTTCCTTTCTCTCGGTATTTCTGTATCCAAAAACAAGCCCCGTTCCTTCTCCTGTTTACTCTGAGGTTCTCTTTCTTTTTCCATATTTAAAAAAGAAAAAGTTCCTTCTTTATTTACAAAAAAAGAATTTCTGCCTTCTACCTCCATGGGAGATTTCTGCTTTTGAAAATTCATAGCAAATTCCCGTACCATCAAGCCGTTCTTTGCCCCATCTTGCCTGCTTTCTAGGGTTTCCTTTTTTTTGTTTTCTTGACCGAAACGATTTGTTTTTTCCTTTGGCAATTCCCATTCCTGCAAAAAAAACTCTGCTTTTTTCTCGTTCCCATCGATTTCTTCTGCCCAAAGCTTTCTGCCAGAACACTCCCTTAGCATCTCAGCAAACCATCTGATTCTTTCTTCTGCTTTTCTTTCTTTATCCATTCCTTTATCACCGCCCTTTTTTCATGGCCTTTTTC
>CAZCDP010000071.1:0-7316 GCA_964497675.1 uncultured Candidatus Epulonipiscium sp. | reverse complement strand
CGGTCGTTATGACTGCCCTTTATAATATAGGAGTGGTTTTATGAGGAATCTCAACAGAATGATTATTCAAGCGGAAAATATTAAAAGTCCACATGGATAGAAATTTGCTATAGGGTGGGTAAATATTACTCAGACAGGTAGATGGTCAGCAATTTCCCAATTATGGAATGGTGTACAAGGTTGCAAATTGAAAGAGTTTATTTCTTATCATGATACCATGCAGAAAGCTATAGAAGCAGTTGAGGGAATGGCAGCACAGTACCCTAGTTCTGATGAACCTATCATTATTGTGGACGATATAAGGGAGGGGGATTATGGTAGAGAAGAAAAGACGATTGACATTGAAGGTATCGACTGCAACGGAAGTACGCAGAACACTATTCAGAATTATCAATATGGCTATTAATGATGAAATAGATAACAAGACAGCCAATACTATTATATTAGCCTGTAATGCTGTTCTAAGCAGTATACGAACGGATGAACAGCAAAAGTAGATTGATAGATTGGAAGAAGTTTTAAGTAAAGTGGAGAGATAAAAGGCGGTGTATCCTGTGACTAATGTATTCTAGGAAAATTTGACATTTGTCAATAAAAAGTGTATTATGTTGGCAAAATATTGTTTAAATAGATAAAGTTCAGATAGTAGGGTTGTGGTATAATTTTAATGGTAGGTATTGTAATTGTATTCGTCGCTTTTTCGGTAGTTAGTAAATTAAAGGAAAATATAATCTACAGGGGTAAATTCCAAAAGACTTTTCTGATTTTTTTTGGTATTTTATTTGCTACAATAATTGTATTTTTAAAACTAAATTTATGGAAAATAATAGGATTAATTTATTTACTAAATGAAGGAGAATCATTAAAATCTTGCGTTGAAATCTCTGAAATAATGTCGAATCCAGTGTCATTTACGTTAGGATTTGCTGCAGAAAAATTAAAAAATGTTGTTGATGTTAACGTTTTTACTGGCTTAATGGATATTGCTAATAATTTGTTTGGAGAAATAGCAAAATGTGAAGATTTAATAGATTTGATTTTTGCTTTTTAGATACTTTGATTGGAATTATCAGTTGTCAGTATATATAATTACGTACTAAAAACGTACTAATAATTTTTGGCCGTAAAAATTTGACGTGTATTTTGGTACAATTCATACATAAAAGACACTGAAATTTAGCCAGTTTCTAACTATTGAAATGGTCTGGTAACCGGGAGGAATAGTTTTCATATAAAAATACCGTAAAAAACAGAAGGGAAAGGTCGTTTCAGACAAGAGATGAAACGACCTTTTTTATAGGATAAAAGTAAAAGGTTAGAAGAGGTAAGATGTTTTTAGAAAAGGAGAATTGCAGTATTTCTACGGATTGATAAAGCTTTCACCCGTCTTTAAAAAAACTGTGAGTGTGGTCAGCATCCACAGTTTTAAATGGTTTTGTCTACGGTTTGATATTTTTGTTTATGTTTTTGAAATAAAAATGATATAATAGTAAAAAAGCTGAAAAGTTATAAACGGTGCAGGAGGTTGGATATGCCTAATTTGACAGAACTGATTATGAATGAAAATCATACGGAGCTGGGGGCTTTTAAGAAAAGGCTGACAGATATTTTTTCGGGAACAAGGGTGAATTTTCTCATCGGCGCAGGGTTTTCTAAACCGTTTTTAGAAACATTGGGTGATTTGGAGGATATTCAGACCCATTTGAGTGATATTTCCATGGAAAAGGAAGAAAGTGTTGTGTTGACAGGCTATCTGCTTTGGATTTATTTTCGCAACTGTATGTATGCTATGGTGGATTTGCACGCAGCAGATTTGGTGGAGCAAAGACGTTTTGCTAATATTATGTATCAGCTGATGAATGAGAGAAGCACGCCGGTTTTGAGCAAACAAACCAATATTTTTACAACGAATTATGACCCTATTTTGGAGTTGGTCTTTGATGCAAACCGAAATATTGCGTATAATGATGGCTTTGAAGGAAGAATTAATCCCTATTTTTCTTCTTCCAATTATAGTAAGCTGATTTATCGCCAAGCTATTTTTTCCAACAATAAGGTAGAAGTTCCTGTGGTCAATATTTTGAAAATGCATGGCTCCTTGACATGGAGGAGAATACCCGAAACGGGCGGCATTGGTTACTGTGATTATAATAATAAACTGCATGAACTTCATGACAGAAATTGTGGGGCTTTTGATTCAAAGATATTGCAGAAAATGGATGATGTTTTAAAAAATGAGGAGAAGTATGATATACCTACGCTGACAGAAAAATTGAAAAAAGCTGTGGAGGGTACAGGAAACAATGAGGGAATTGTAAAATTTATAAAAGATTATAAAGCAAATCTGCAAATCGTAAATCCTACAAAAGAGAAGTTTGATGATACCATTATGAATATTGTGTATCATGAATTGATTCGTATTTTTTCCAATGAACTGGAAAAAGAAAATTCTGTGTTGTTTGTTTACGGTTTTTCCTTTCAGGATGAGCATATATTAGAAATTACCAAGCGTTCTTTGGTGAATCCTACCTTGCAAATTTATATTTTTTGTTATGATGATAGCAGTATGAGAGAAATGATGGAGCATTTTCAGGTGGCAAAAAATCATAATATTTTTTTGGTATGTATTAAAGATACGGAATTTGAACTGGCAATATTAAATGATATTTTACAAAGTATTGTAGAGGAGCAGGGTGATTTAAATGCTCAATGAATTTATGAAACTGGGGCAGGTAGTGGAAGTGCGGGGACAAAAAATCAGTATTCGTGTCTTTGAAAACAAAAACGGCCCCATTCTGCTTTACAAAGGCAATATCATCAAAAATGTTTCCGTAGGAAGTTTTATAAAGATACCCAAAGGATATATGAGTATTATAGGCAAAATCGAAGGAGAACATATTTCTGAGCTGCAAGGGAGCAACGTGGCAGAGCGGTTTCAGAAGGAAAGTGATTCCATTGAACGGATGATTGATGTCAGTGTTTTGGGAGTTGTGGAACACGGTGTATTTTTGAAAGGTGTTATGGAAATTCCTCTTGTGTTCAGTGATGCCTATATTTTAGAGGAAAACGAACTGCAAATGGTGTTTAGCTTTTTTCGTGACCAAGAAAATGCTATTGCTCTAGGGAATATTGTGGAGTACAAAAACTATAAGCTTTATGTGGATGCACAATTATTATTTGCCAGCCATATCGGTATTTTCGGGAATACGGGTAGTGGGAAATCCAATACTTTGGCAGCTCTTTATACAGGGCTTTTTGAAAAATACGGAGATAAAAAGAATTTTAAGAAAAGCCGATTCCTTGTGTTGGATTTTAATAATGAATATAGTGGTTCTTTTACAGAAAATAAAAAAGTCTATCACCTTTCCACCCGTCAGGAGGAAGGGGATAAATTTGAGATTCCTGTTTCTATGCTGGAGGACTTGAATTTTTGGTCTATCATCTGTGAGGCTTCTGGGAAGGTGCAAAGGCCTTTTTTGGAGCGTGTTATTCGGGATTACAAACAGATTATCCACTGCGTAAGTGGGGATAAAAAGGATTTGTTAGCGTTACTGAAAGAAAAGGTAAAGGAATTGTTTCTTTGCTGTTACAGGGAAGGAAAGAATTCTGTAAACAGCCGTAATGATTTGGCAGAGCTTTTTGAAATTCTGTTGATGGATGTAGAAAAGCTTCAGATATTGGATTGCAGAATAAAGCAAGCAGAGTATGGCGGAGAACGTTTTACTGAGGAATTGCAGATGGCACAGAGCGAAAAGCAGTTTGTGGAGTTTATGGCGGAGCCTGTCATAAGTCTGCTGACAGAGGAAAACTTAAAGGATGCCGATGCCTATGATTATTTTGCCTTTGCCATGAAGTATCGGGAAATTTATGAAACCATACGCCGCTTCGTACTTAGAAAGTACATGGAACCCATGACAAAACGGTTTGAAATGCGATTAAGAAATGTACGAAAGGTTTTTCAACCTGTAAAGAACAAAGTGGGGAACTGTAATGTAGAGGTGATTTCTCTATTGGAGGTTAATGGGGAATTTAAAAAACTGATTCCTATGATTTTGTGTAAGAGTTATTATGACAGACAGAAAAGCAGCAGGGAAGGCAGCCTTCATATTATTATGGATGAAGCTCATCATATCCTTCATCAGGATATGCCAAAAGAAGAGATATTATGGAAAGATTATTGCGGAGAAATCTTTGAAGAAATCATTAAGGAGGGCAGGAAGTTTGGTGTATTTTTGACCATTGCCAGCCAAAGACCGTCGGATATTTCAGAATCTATGATTTCCCAGCTGCAAAATTATTTTATACACAGAATTGTAAACAAAGAGGATATTCAGACGATTGGAAAGGCGGTTATGTTTTTGGATGAATCCTCCTTTGACATGATATCCGTACTGCCCCAGGGTGCCTGCATTTTTGCAGGTGTGGCTTCCAATTTTCCCGTTATGGTTCAGATGGACCAAGTCACGAAGAAATTTATGCTCCACAGTGACACCATTGAACTCATTCGTTTTTGGAGTGGAGAAACGGAAGAATAGAATCATCGCATAATTGCATAAAGTCTTTGCAAAAGTGCAGTTTTATTTGTGGGTAATGGCAAGTTGACGGAAGACAGAGGAAAATGTATACTGTATTTTGCCAGTAATTGTTTGATTGCATAGAAGGAAGAAGTGAGAATGATATGATTGAAAAAGAGAAAAAACCAATTTATGTCATAGGCCATAAAAATCCGGATACAGATTCCATCTGTTCTGCCATTGCCTATGCTAATTTAAAAAATAAGGTAACAAAGGGACATTATGTTCCCAAAAGAGCGGGGCAGATTAATAATGAAACGAAATATGTGCTGGAGCAGTTCGGCATAGAAAGCCCTGAATTTATCGACGACGTAGGCACACAGGTGAAGGACGTAGCAATCAAAAAACCACAGGGAGTGGAAAGCTGTATTTCCCTCAAAAAAGCATGGAACCTGATGAGGGACACCATGGAAGCCACGATGCCTGTAATTCGCGACGGCAAGCTGGAAGGTATCATTTCCATCAAGGACATTGCCACAGCGAATATGGACAGCTATGAAACAAGAATTCTGGCTATGTCTAAAACTCCCTACAAAAATATTTTGGAAACCATCGACGGCACTATGTTGGTAGGAGATGAAAATGATTATGTGGAAAGGGGTAAAATTCTGGTAGGCGCGGCCAACCCTGACCTTTTAGAAGACTATGTGGAGGAAGACGACCTGTTGATTACAGGTAACCGCTATGAATCCCAGCTTTGCGCCATTGAAATGAATGTGGGCTGTATTGTGGTTTGTATGGGTGCGCCTGTTTCCAAAACAATTAAAAAGATGGCGGCGGCAAACAACTGTAAAATTATCAGCACACCCCATGATACGTATATTGCTGCAAGACTTATCAGCCAAAGTACACCCATCCGTTATTTTATGAGAAAAGAAAATCTGATTACGTTTAAATTGGATGATTTTATCAATGAGATTAAGGGAACCGTAGCAAAAATTCGCCATAGAGATTTTCCCATTCTGGATAGCGCAGGAAATTACTGTGGGATGCTTTCCAGACGTTCCTTGATTGATATGGATAAAAAGAAAATTATTCTGGTGGACCATAACGAAAAATCTCAGGCAGTGGATGGTATTGATGATGCGGAAATACTGGAAATCATCGACCATCACAGACTGGGCAGTCTAGAAACAGTAGCGCCTGTATTTTTTAGAAACCAGCCTTTGGGCTGTACGGCCACCATTATTTATCAAATGTATCGGGAAAATGATGTAGCGCTGGAACCGCAAATGGCAGGGCTTTTGTGTTCTGCCATCCTTTCCGATACCTTGATGTTCCGTTCTCCGACTTGTACGGAGGAGGACAAAAAGGCGGCCGAAACATTGGCAGAGATGGCAGGCATCAATATACGGGAGTATGCGGAAAAAATGTTCCGTGCAGGTAGTTCCTTACAGGATAAATCTCCAGAGGAAATTTTTTATCAGGATTTTAAGAAGTTTACCAGTGGTAACATCAATTTTGGAACCGGTCAAGTTTCCTCTATGGATACTGAAGAACTGGCTTCTTTGAAACCCAAATTGGTAGCGTTTATGGAAACGGCTTGTCAGGCACCGGGAATGGATATGCTGTTTTTTATGCTGACTAATATTATTGAAGAATCCTCAGAGTTGCTTTTTGCAGGAGAAAATGCCAAAGAAACAGTGGAAACGGCTTTTTGCGCAAAGGCAGAGGAGCACGCTGTTGTGTTGAAGGGTATCGTTTCTAGAAAGAAGCAGTTGATTCCGAAGCTGATTCATGCGATTCAGCAATAATAAGAAGGACTAAAAAAACAGCGCAGCAGAGAAGTGCCGCGCTGTTTTTGGCTTACCTGAAGGAAAAGCTTTTGAGATAGGAGAAAAAGATGAAAAATTATAAAATGATACTGCAATATGATGGCACGAGGTACAATGGCTGGCAGAAACAAGGCAACACAGAAGATACCATACAGGAAAAACTGGAAAAGGTATTATCTCAAATCGGGGGCGCAAAAATAGAAATCTTTGGTTCAGGCCGCACCGATGCAGGCGCCCATGCCTTGGGGCAGGTAGCCAATTTCCATATGGAATGGAAAAGAAGTACAGAAGAACTATTAAAAGCTATTTATGAAAAAATGCCTGAGGATATTGCACTTCTTTCTCTGGAGGAAGTACCCGAACGGTTCCATAGTCGTCTGAATGCAAAATCGAAAATTTATGAATACTGTATCTGGAACACCGTGGTTTCTCCTGTATTCAAGCGCAGATATGCGTTTTGGGATAAAACTCCTCTGAATCTGGCAGCTATGAAAGAAGCCGCACAGTATCTCATAGGGGAGCACGATTTTAAAAATTTCTGTTCGGCTAAAAAAGTCAAAAAATCCACAGTTCGTACAGTATATAATATCAATTTCTCAGGAGAGGGCGATGAACTTCGAATCGCTTTTCACGGAAATGGATTCTTGTATAACATGGTGCGAATTATGGTAGGCACACTCATTGAAGTGGGGGAAGGGAAGCGAAAGCCTCAAGATGTACAAAATATTTTCAAAGCGGAAAACAGAGAGGCGGCAGGATTTACAGCACCTGCAAAAGGGTTATTTCTGGTTAAAGTATTTTATCCTACCTTGGAAGAATAATAGTAGTATGTCAAAGAGGAGAAACTGCAGGTCTTTCACAGAAAGCGAGTGTTTTTATGATTAGAATTTCAGAATTAAAATTGAAACTGGACGAAAAAGAAACAAAATTAGAGGAAAAAATAAAGAAGCGGCTCCGTTTGGACAAG
>CAZCDP010000070.1:0-7478 GCA_964497675.1 uncultured Candidatus Epulonipiscium sp. | reverse complement strand
AACCGTTCTGCCCAACGCAGGCACCTAATGCATCTACATTTTCGTTTTTGGAATAAACGGCAATTTTTGTTCTGGAGCCTGCCTCGCGGGCAATACTCTTGATTTCTACCGTGCCATCATGAACTTCAGGAACTTCCTGTTCAAACAGACGTTTTACCAGTTCCGGATGCGTTCTGGACACATAAATCTGGGGGCCTTTTGTAGTCTGTTTTACTTCCAGAACATATACCTTAATTCTATCCATAAACTTGTATTCTTCAAAGGGAATCTGTTCGTTGGCCGCCAAAACAGCATCAATTTTTCCCAACTGAATAATAACATTCTTTCTTTCTCGACGCTGTACAATACCTGTTACAATGTCCTTTTCCTTGGTGATGTACTGATTGTATAAAATTTCTCTTTCCGCTTCCCGAAATTTTTGTACGACCACCTGTTTTGCTGTCTGTGCGGAAATTCTTCCAAAATCCTTCGGTGTTACAACAATATCCACCACATCCCCCAGCGTATAAAAGGGGTTAATTTCCTTTGCTTCCTCCAAAGTGATTTCCAGCATAGTATCCTCAACAGGATCTGCTACCGTTTTCTGGGCGTAGCAAGCCACATCTCCTGATTCCCTGTCAATCACGACCTTAATATTCTGGCTTGTGCCAAAGTTTTTCTTGCAGGCGGAAACCAGCGATGTTTCAATCGCTTCAAAAATAATTTCCTTGTCGATGCCTTTTTCTTTTTCAACTTGATTCAAAGCCTCGATAAATTCCGTTTTATCCATTTTCCGTTTTCCTCCTTCAATGACCCCATTGAATCCTTTCTAAAAAATAACTGCCAACCGAATGCTTGCTACGTCTTTCTGGGCAAATTGCAGTTCCTGTCCCTTTTCATTCAGTATGGTGATAATTTTGTTTTCCATACCTTTGAGTTCCCCCTGAAATTCTTTGGAACCCTCCAGCGGTTTATAAAGCTTAATGTCCACGATTTCCCCGGCATATTTCACAAAATCCTCCGGCTTTTTCAGAGGGCGGTCGATACCCGGAGAGCTTACTTCCAGAATGTAAGCCTGTTGAATGGGATCGGCTTCGTCCATTTTCTTTTCCAGTGTTCGGCTCACCATTTCACAATCATCGATGGTAATGCCGCCTTCTTTATCGATATACACCCGAAGATACCAGTTTGGGCCTTCCTTTACAAACTCCACATCTGCCAGCTCAAAGCCCTTTTCTCCCACAATAGGAAGAAATAATTCTGTTATCTTCTTTTCCGTGTTGTTTTCCTTTGCCATAATTTCACCCCGTATCCTTTTGTTTTTTTTATCTTGGTTTTTTATCGGAACGCCCCGCCTAATCTTTTGTTTTTTCTCCTTACAAACAGTAAGAGTGGGTTCATCACCCACTCTTTTGTCAACATTGCTATTTCTTTCCTCACTATAGTATATCACTTTGCAAAATGGATTGCAATAGCTATTTCCCTGAACTTCATTCTTTTAAACCCGGATTTCCTCATCCTTTGCATCCAAAAGTTCTTTGTTTGCCTCCAGTATCGGTTTAATAAAACCGTTGATATATTCCTCTGTCTGCTGTGGTGCCCGTCCTACAAAATTAGAAGGTATCATAATATCCTTCAATTCCTCAATGGTTAAACCAAACATAGGGTCATCGGCGATTCTTGAAAGCAAATCGTTAGGCTTGCCTTCCATCTTCACCACTTTTCCCGCCTCCATGGAATGGAGCCTGATTTGCTCATGAAGCTCCTGACGGTTTCCGCCTTTTTTCACCGCATCCATCATGATGTTTTCCGTTGCCATAAAAGGCAGCTCATTGTCCAGATGCTGACGGATTACTTTAGGGTATACCACTAATCCGTCCACTACATTTCTATACAAGGTTAAAACAGCATCTATGCAAAGGAAGGCCTCGGGAATACTGATACGCTTGTTGGCGGAATCGTCCAGCGTTCTTTCGAACCACTGGGTAGATGCCGTAATGGCAGGGTTCAAGGCATCTGCAATCACATACCTTGCCAATGCGCCCATTCGTTCGGAACGCATGGGGTTTCTCTTGTAAGCCATAGCAGAAGAGCCAATCTGGTTCTTTTCAAAAGGCTCCTCGATTTCCTTCAAATGCTGTAACAAACGAATATCGTTGCTGAATTTATAGGCACTCTGGGCAATCGAAGAAAGAACATTCAATATCTGTGCATCCAATTTTCTGGAATAGGTCTGACCGGAAACCTTGAAATAATCTGTAAAGCCCAGTTTTTTTGTAATAATATCGTCCAGTTTTTTTACTTTTTCATGGTCACCATCAAAAAGCTCCAAAAAGCTTGCCTGTGTGCCCGTCGTTCCTTTCGAACCCAAAAGCTTTGCTTTGGAAAGCTGATACTCAATATCTTCCAAATCCATCATAAGATCTTGAATCCAAAGGGTTGCCCGTTTACCTACTGTAGTTGTCTGTGCGGGCTGAAAATGAGTAAAACCCAGTGTTGGCATATCCTTATATTCCATAGCAAATTTGGACAGCTCCTGAACCACATTGAGGAGTTTTTTCCGCACCAGCTTCATGGCTTCTGTCATAATAATAATGTCTGTGTTATCACCTACATAGCAACTGGTAGCTCCCAGATGGATGATGGCTTCTGCTTTTGGCGCCTGTTTGCCAAAGGCATACACATGGCTCATGACATCGTGACGCACTTCTTTTTCTCTTGCTTCCGCCACATCATAATTGATGTCTTCCTGATGTGCCTTCATCTCGTCGATTTGTTCCTGGGTAATCTGCAAGCCCAGTTCCTTTTCCGCTTCCGCGAGGGCAATCCAAAGCTTTCGCCATGTTTTAAATTTCATATCAGGTGAAAAAAGATAGGACATTTCTTTACTAGCATAACGTGAATTTAGTGGACTTTCGTATTTCGGTTTCATCATTTTGCTCCTCCTCGTCATAATTCGGCACTTCTGACGGATAATTTCCTGTAAAACAAGCGTCACAGAAACCGCATTTCGCGCCAATGGCAATGTCATGCAGGTTCTCCAATCCCAAATATCCCAGACTATCTACACCGATAACCTGTGCAATTTCCTCCATTGGATATTTGCAGGCAATAAGCCTGTCCTTCGATGGAACATCTGTGCCGTAGTAACATGGCCATAAGAATGGAGGTGAGCTGACACGCATATGTACCTCTTTCGCTCCGGCACTTTTGAGAATATTTACCAACCTTGCCACTGTAGTCCCTCGGACAATGGAGTCATCAATCATGATAACCCTTTTCCCTCTGACACTCTGTGCCAAAGCATTCAACTTAATTTTGACAGCCGTTTCACGCTGGCTCTGAGTTGGTGCAATAAATGTTCTGCCAATATAACGGTTTTTGACAAGTCCCATGCCATAAGGAATACCGGATTCCTCCGCATAGCCCAATGCCGCATCCAAACCGCTGTCCGGTACGCCGATGACAATATCACCTTCCACAGGATGTTCTTTTGCAAGCTGACGTCCTGCCGCTTTGCGGGCTTCATAAACACTGACGCCATCCATAAAGCTATCAGAACGTGCAAAATAAATGAGCTCAAAAATACAAAGTCTGGATTTTTCTTTTCCGCAATGGTCTTTCATAGAATGTAACCCGTCCTTGTCAATCACAACAATCTCACCGGGCATAACATCACGAACAAACTCTGCACCCACACCATCCAACGCACAGGTTTCAGAGGCCAAAACATAAGAATTATCCAATTTGCCGATTACAAGAGGACGAATTCCTTGAGGGTCACGACAACCAATCAATTTTTTCGGGCTCATAACCAAAAGAGCGTAAGAACCTTTGATAATGCTCATGGCCTTTTTTACAGCTTCTTCCACAGAAGAACATTTTACCCGTTCTCTGGCAATCACATAAGCAATCACTTCAGAATCAATAGTAGTCTGGAAAATCATACCTTCGTTTTCCATATTTCCCCGTAATGTGTGGGCGTTAATCAGATTTCCATTGTGGCTTATAGCCAATGTTCCCTTTGCATATTTCGAAACAAGGGGCTGCGCATTGTTTCGAAGACTTCCTCCTGCCGTAGAATAACGTACATGACCGATTCCAATATCACCAGTCAATTTTTCTAAAATATCGTCTTCAAAAACCTCGTGTACCAGTCCCATATCCTTGTACTGCTTTACAGTGGTATCCTCTGTTACTGCAATACCACAGCTTTCCTGTCCTCTGTGCTGAAGAGCATAAAGACCATAATACACAATTCTGCCGCTGTCTTTTCCGTCATTATTGTAAATGCCGAACACGCCGCATTCTTCCTTCAAACAGTCTTCCTCGTTGCCGTCAAAAAGGTTTGTTGTATCTTTTCTCATTTTCTTTTCTCTCTCCTTTGGAATCATGGCTACCCTGTCAGTCAGTGGTGATTCTTTTCCAAACTTCCTCGTAAGCTTCTTCTACCCCACCCAAATCTCTACGGAAACGGTCTTTATCCAATTTTTCATTGGTTTTGACGTCCCAAAGACGGCAAGTATCAGGAGAAACTTCGTCTGCCAATATAATTTTTCCGCCGCAGCGGCCAAATTCTATTTTAAAATCTACTAGGGTAATTCCTTTTTTCAGAAAATAGGATTTCAATAATTCATTTATTTTTAATGCATTTTCAGTGATTGCTGTCAATTCTTCTTTTGTTGCCAGACCAATGGCTAAGATTTGCATACTGTTAATCATAGGATCGCCCAGTGTGTCGTTTTTATAAGAAAATTCAAGAATAGGATTTTGCAGTACCGTTCCTTCTGGTACCCCAAATTTTTTAGAAAAGCTGCCGGCTGCCAGATTTCTCACAATAACCTCAAGAGGCACAATGTCCACTTTTTTTACAAGAGATTCTCGCTCGCTCAATTCTTCAACCAGATGGGTTTCAATACCATGCTCCATCAAATAGTGAAAAACCACATTAGACATTTTATTATTGATAACACCTTTTCCTGAAATGGTTCCTTTTTTGATACCATTAAAGGCTGTGGCATCGTCTTTATAATCTACGATATACAAACTCTCATCTTCTGTCTTATAGACTTTTTTCGCCTTGCCTTCATAAAGCATTTCTAATTTATTCATGCTTCCTCCTTTGTATGGGTACCATCAGGCCCTACTCCTATGATGTTTTTTTGCATTGCATAATATTCATAGTATCAAAAAACATATCTGAGCCGCAATAGCATTTTTGCCGATAAAAACCATGATATTTTAGAAAAAACCGTTAATGTCATCACATTTTACAATTTTTTGCGATGCATCAAAAAAAATATAGTAAATTTCCCATGCTTACGAAAATGTTACGTATTTTGTATTTTGTATACCGAGCAAACAGATACCCTTGCCTTCTGCTTGCTTAACAACTGCCCATATCCTTTTCTCATTTTAGTTGCTTTCTTCTATAAGCGTTATTTTTTATTCAGCCATTGTAAAACAGACTTGATTTCTCTGTCCCAAAAATCCCATTCGTGACCGCCGCTGCCCTCCTTGCAAGTCATAGGATACCCCAGTTCCTCCAGATGTTGTTTCATTTTGGCATACATAGGATAGCAGCTTTCATCCTCCGTACCACAGGCAAGATACCCCTTGGGCAGTTTCTTTCCGGAACGTACCAACTCTTGGGATAAATAAAAAAGGTCGGAATCACTGTTTTGGATTTCTTTCTTGTGGCCAAACACATTATTTACATGATAGGTCATGCCCGCCTGTTCTGCCAGTTCCGCCAACTGCACAGTATCCAAAGGCCCCGATAGACTTGCAAAGGCACCATAAATATCCGGTCTTGTAAATGCAGCCTTGCAGGCACCATAACCACCCATAGAAAGCCCTCCTATGGCTGTGTTTTCTCGTGTCGGCTTCAATGCAAAGGAAGCTTTGATAAACCTTGGCAGTTCCTCCGTTAAAAAAGTAAAATAACGCAGGCCGTGGGCCATGTCTGTGTAATAATTATTTTCTCCAAAGGGCATAACAAGTGCCACATTTTCCTCCTGGGCATACCGCTCCACATTACTTTTTCTCAACCAAATCGTTTCATCTTCAAACATACCATGGAGCAGATATAAAACCTTCCCTTCTCTCCGTTCATGCACCTCCTCCAAGGGCATAGAAAGAGCCTCACTGCTTTTGGGTGATGGCAGATAAACCATAACCTTTGCCATGGTACACAGCGTTTTTGAGAAAAAACTACTCTGAAATAATGACATAATCATTCCTCCCAAATGTCAAATATCCTTCCTCATTAGTATACCTTGATTCCTTCTTTGTGAAAAGTACAAACCGTCTATATTTCAAAAAAATCTCTGTATCTGCCAGCGTATCAATAAAAGCAAGATGTGTAGGCTTTGTTTACACACCCTTGGAGGGTTTCACCCTAGGCCCATAGCGAAAAGCCATATTTCCCTTGAGAGATTATGCTTTTCTAACTTCTTTGTCAACGTTTTTTTGTCACCTTTTTTTTGATAGAGCACCGGCAGAAAACCGGAAGCCCATAGGGCAGATTTGCGGAGTAATTTGCTGAAAAAAAGAGTGGGTATGGGTAAAGCCCATGGTTCTGTATGTTATTTGAAAATTGTACTTTTTCCCCATAAAAAAACCTCCCAAATGATATTTTTATTATATCATTTAAGAGGCTTGTACAAACTTTTGAAGTAATGCAAATTTATTTTTTTGTCTGTTTTTATGTCTGTTCTTTTGATAATATCCACTTAATTACACCTTTTCACGCTGTCCTTTTTCTGTCATTTTTATGATGAAGTCGGAAATGCTCCGACATAGCGGCAATAAACTGCCCATTCGTAGGCTTGTCCTGAGAATAATATCCGGAAATTTCAAAAAAAACTTCTTTCCCGTTTTTTTTCCATGAAGACTCAATCGCATGACGAACGGCACGTTCCACTTTGCTTGCCGTTGTTTTATAGGCCTTTGCGATGTCAGGATACATTCCCTTTGTAATGCCAATAAGAACTTCTTCGTCCTCCACTGCCATCATCACAGCTTTCCTGATATAATGATAGCCCTTGATACTGGCAACAATACCCATTTGACTCAGTAAATCGGATATGTCTGTTTCCAAATTCTCATAAACGTATTTCACAACACCCATTTTCTTCTCTTCTTCTACTACATTTCCCATCTCTTCCCTTTTTTCTGTTTGCGTTTCAACCAACTGGCAGATTCTTTCCATCAGCACATCTGCCTGTATGGGCTTCGCCATATAATAGTCTGCCCCCAAATTCATGGCTTTTTGTACGATCCTATCGCTGCCTATAACCGAATCCATAATGCAAGCACTCACACTCAGACCGTTCTTTTTCATTGCTTCAAGGACCCATAAGCCATCTTTTTCTGCTAGAAGAACATCCATCAGCAGAACATCTGGTTTTACTTCACGTATCATCTGCAATACTTGCCCTCCGCAATCGGCCATACCTACTACCTGAAGCAAATTCTCCTTTTCCAGACAGTTTGTC
>CAZCDP010000069.1:0-7543 GCA_964497675.1 uncultured Candidatus Epulonipiscium sp. | reverse complement strand
TAATAAATGCAGTCCTCAAGGTTAGATTCATGAAACAGATAATATGAGCATAAGCGAAGGAAAGGGAGGTTCCAGTTGACCTCCCTTTCAAATATCTTTTTTATTTTTAAAATGCCAAATGTCCTAAAAACTATGGGTTTTGCCCTACAGTACCTACTTTAAGAGGTTTTCCATTAAAATTTTTAATCTCACTCTTTAAAAAAGTGAGTAAAGTTTCGGGGAAAGCCTCAAGGTTTTTTGCAGAAAAAGCAGTTTTAATCTTATCTATCACGATAGAATTTTGTATAAAGTTCTGGTTTTCTATCTGCCTTAAGGGGAAATTCGCTGCGGTATTGATTAACCAGAGTTTCATCCAGAGTGGCAACGGTAAGACCGGCACCTTCCTTGGCATGGGCGATAATATCCCCATAAGGGTTGATTACCATGCTGTCACCTGTATAATTTAGGCCGCCGCCTTCCCCGCAACGGTTGACGCCTATGATAAAGCACTGGTTCTCAATGGCACGAGCCTGCAACAAGGAAATCCAGTGACCTCGCCTAGGGGTGGGCCAGTTTGCAATGACTGTGATGAGATTGCTTTTTGCAGAGCAGGCCTGAAAGATTTCGGGGAACCGCAGGTCATAGCAGATTAAAGGGGAAACAGAAATGTTTTTGACTTGACAAAAGGCAAGCTGATTTCCACCGCTGTAATGCTTCGTTTCTGCACCATAGGAAAACGGGTGTATTTTAGCATAGTTTGCCAGCAGTTCACCTGTTTCGCTGAGAATAATACAATGGTTTTCTGATTTCTCGCCATCCTTGAGAATCAGACCGAACCCCACAGCCATGTTATTTTTGATGGCTTCTTTTTGAAAGAAAGCAATGGTGGGGGATGTATCAAAGGTTTCGCCATATAAGGCTGGATTCATGGAAAAGCCTGTTAAGGTCATTTCAGGGAACATGATAAAATCAACGCCCTGTTCTTTTGCTTTTGCCATCATAAGCGCACATTGCACCATATTTTTTTCTTTATCTTCCCAAATAATATCTATTTGTCCCAAACCTATTTTCATAATATTCCTCCTTATTCATCATGATGCATTATTCCCATTTACTCCAGATTTCCGGGCAAAAGCCTAAGGTAACCTGTTTGCCGTTACGAACGATGGGGGTGTTATAAAGGATTGGATTTTCAAACAATGTGAGTTCTCGTTTGCTTTCATCAATGTAATCCATATATAGAGTTTGATATGCCTTAGATTTTCGGTTTATCAAAGGCTCAAGGCCCAGAATGGTTTTCACGCTTTGAAAAACACCTTTGCTCAGACCATACTGATGCAGGTCTATAAACTGGTATTTGATGCCTCGCTCTTTTAAGTATCTTTCTGCTTTTTTTGTATCAAAGCATTTTTTACTTCCATAGATTTGTATATTCATGGATATTCCTCTCTATTTATTTTATCTTCCTATTTTACTCCAATATCAAAATTTTCTCAATCATTTAGAGGTAAAAGACAAATTAATTTTGATTTTCAGGGAAAGAGATTTATGGTATAATAGGGGCTATATAAACAGGAGGTTATAGCAATGAGGATGATTTCATGGAATGTAAACGGGCTGAGAGCCGCTGTGGGCAAGGGCTTTTTGGATTATTTTAAAGAAGCCGATGCGGATATTTTTTCTGTGCAGGAAACAAAGCTGCAGGAAGGTCAGATTGCCCTGGAGCTGGAAGGGTATGAGCAGTATTGGAATTATGCCGAGAAAAAGGGATATTCCGGTGTGGCTGTATTTACCAGAAAAAAACCTTTGCATGTGACATACGGAATCGGTATCGACGAGCATGACCACGAAGGGCGAGTCATTACACTGGAGTTTGAGAAGTTTTTTCATGTAACCGCCTATGTGCCAAATTCACAGGACAAAAATGCAAGGCTGGCGTATCGTATGAAATGGGAAAGCGATATGCTGGATTATCTGAAAGAGCTGGATGCTGTAAAGCCTGTGATATTGTGCGGTGATTTGAATGTGGCTCATGAGGAAATCGATTTAAAAAATCCTTCAACAAATAGACGAAATGCGGGATTTACCGATGAAGAACGAGGGTGCTTTGGTAAACTTTTGGAGAATGGTTTTATTGATACGTTTCGTTATTTCTATCCGGAGCTGACGGGTGCTTACTCTTGGTGGAGTTATCGTTTTAATGCCAGAAAAAACAATGCAGGATGGCGTATTGATTATTATGTGGTTTCCGAAGCGTTGAAAGAAGGACTACGGGATGCCAAAATCCATAGTCAGGTTACTGGCTCTGACCATTGCCCCGTAGAACTGGAAATAGAGATATAAAAAGCAACAGGGTGTAGACAAAGTCTACACCCCGAGTGTGTCAATAAAGTAGGTACTGTTTGTTAAAACGCTGATTTCTATGTGTAAGGGCTATGCCCCTAGAAATCAGCGTTTTTCTGCACTACGGGCGAAGTCAAGCACTTTTGCCTACGGCAAAAGCCGTCCTTCGACGTCCCCCGTAAATCATTGGCTGCATTTAGGTTTTGACTTTATCGACATATTTGTATGGGGCGTTGCCCCGTTATTTTGTTAGTTATTTTCATATTCTGCTAATTTTTCCAGAATGATGTTGCTGCGGTCAATGAACTTTGTCATTTCTTCTGAGGAGAGTGCTTTGTGGCTCATAAGGGCTAAGTCATAGACTTGATGACAAACAAGCTCAAGGTCTTCTTTCTTTTCTGCCTTGTCCTTTAATCTAAGAATCAACTGTATCAGTTTATTTGATTTATTTAGCACCAGTGTTTCGTCTGGTTTAATATCGGCAAACATTTTTTTGAATTCTTCATTGTTTTCGTAGGATTCTTTCATTTCCAGCATACGTCTGGATTCTTCTGTCAGAAGAATCATGGCGGAAATATTGTCTGTCTTTAACGCTTCCCCTTTTACTTTCAGATTTTTATTGCCGAGGATGCCCCGGAAAAGATTTTGCAGTTCTTCATTTTGTGTTTCTTCTGCTTTTTTCTCATCATCCGCTTTTTTAGTATCTTTTTGCTGTAAGGTGTCACTGATGTCAGCATCGATACGCTGTACTTTTACGCCATTGTTTTTGTATTCCAAAAAGGAAACAAAGGGCTTGTCAATAGGAGAGGAAAGGATTGCCGCTTCCAAACCTTGTTCTTTGAAAAGACGGATATATTGAGCCTGTTGGTTTTCGTCGGAAACAAAGAAAATTTTGTTTTCATGTTTTTCTTTGTTTTTTTCCAGATATTCTGCTACTGTTTCGTAAACACCATCGGTTGTTTTTAAGAGCAGGCAGTCTTTGATTTTATCATACAACTTTTCTTCACGCATACAGCCAAATTTAATGAATAGACTGATGTTGTCCCAGAACCCTTCATAGGCTTCTCGTTCGTTTTTGAAAAGCTGATTCAGTTTATCTGCTACTTTTTTACTGATATAATTGGACATTTTTCCTGCATAACCATCGTTTTGCAAAGCACTTCTGGATACGTTCAGAGGCATATCCGGGCAGTCGATAACACCCTTTAAAAGCAGGAGAAATTCCGGAACGACTTCTTTAATGTTGTCAGCAATATAGACCTGATTTGAGTAAAGCTTTATTTCGCCGTCGGTCACGTCCATAGAATTCACTAGTTTCGGGAAAAACAGGATGCCTTTCAGACGGAAGGGGTAGTCCATATTCAAATGAATCCAGAACAGAGGGTCATTGCCATCGAAGAATACTTTATGATAAAAGTTTTTATAATCATCATCCGTACAATCTTTCGGCTGTTTTTGCCATAATGGTTTGGTATCGTTGAGAGGTTTTGGCTCCTCCTTTTCTGATTCTTCCTGTTTTTTTTCGGCTTTTGCCACGGCATCTTCTTTAGTCAAGGTTTTTGCTTCATCGGAAGATATGTGAATGGTTTTGTCTTTCTTGGTGTCTTCTTCTTCCTCTGCTTCTTTTGCATTTACGACATCCATATAGATTTCAACGGGCATAAAGGAGCAGTATTTGGTGAGTGCTTGATATAAGGGTGCTTCATCTAAAAATTCCTTGCCATCCTCGCCCAAGAAAAGGGTGATGGTGGTTCCCCGAGTGGTTCTGTTGCTCTGTTCCATTTCGTAGTCTATGCCGCCTTCACAGCTCCATTTTGCCGCTTTGGCACCTTCTTCATAAGAAAGGGTATCGATTTCCACTTTATCTGCTACCATGAAAGCAGAATAAAAGCCCAGGCCAAAATGCCCAATAATCTCATTGTCCTCGCTGATTTTTTCTTCATATCGAGAAAGAAAGTCAGTAGCACCGGAGAAGGCGATTTGGTTGATGTATTTTTTAATTTCTTCTGCGGTCATACCGATGCCATTATCGGTAATCTGTAAGGTTTTTGCCTCTTTATTCAGAACTACATTGACAAAAAACTTCTCGTCATTGGGGATAGAATCCGCCTTGCCCATATTCATAAGTTTATTCAGCTTTGTTACGGCATCACAGGCATTTGACACCAGTTCACGGATAAAAATATCCTTATCTGTATAAAGCCATTTCTTGATAATGGGCAAAAAATTTTCACTGTTGATGGAAAGATTTCCTTTTTCTAAAGCCATATTTGTTCCTCCTATCATTTTATAATTTCTTAATGATTATTTTAGCACCATGGGGAAAAAAGTCAAGAAAAAATTAGCACTCATTTGAAAAGAGTGCTAATAATTTTGGGGAGGAATAGAAATGGATAGGGATGGGCAGAAATAATTTATTCTACTACTTGAAATCCAATTTGTTTTTCTTTGAAGGTATGAAGTACCCACTGATCCCAGTCATAATCTAAGGATTTATCCAGAGAGAAATTTTTCTGGCTGCAGCCTGTGGTGCAGGTTATGATATTTTGTTCAAAAGATATATTTAAGAAAAGGGCAGAGGCATTTTCAGAAAAGGAAGCAGTTTCTTCTTCTCCAAAGGAAAGCACGATTTTAATAGCTTTTGGCAATTTATTTCCCTTGATAATCTGAAAAGCAAAGGGCTTGATTTCCGACCAAAGGCAAAATCTATCGGAGAAGGCCTCCTGTTCCTCCAAGGAATAAAAGTCCTTATTTCGCTGACCCGAGATTTGGAAAAACGTAAAGGTCGTGACATCCAGTTGACGTAGGTGTAAATCATCAAAGGTTGTGCCTTTTAAAAGCAGAGCCATGAATTCTTTGGTGTCGTTAATGGTAATAGCCAGCATTTGTTCCGTCTCCTTTTACTGCATTTTTCTTTATTCTACAATGAAACAAAAAATATTACAATGAATTTCCTGTTTCAATTTGTGTGTATTGACGGGATGTGATAAAATAAGTATTATTTCCGGACTAAAGACAAAATCATTTACAACTGTGGCATTGCCCACAGTTGCTGCCCAATCAGAAAGTTGTTTCAAGATTTTGACTTTGTCTACACTCTGAAAACAGGTATTATTCTTGGGAGATGTTTAGAATGAAATCAAGAAAGAAATTGACAATCCTTATCCTCAACGGCGTAATGTTGGGGTTGGTGCTGTTTTTTGTGGGAGAAATATTTCACATTTCCCTAGGTCTTATTATAGAAGCCTTATGTCTGTCTTATATCGTTTTTTTTGGAGGAACGATGCTCTACCAGTATGTGACTATTTCCTGTTTCAACAAAAAAATCCAAGCCCTGTCTTATCTGCTTTTGGAAAATCGCGACATAGCAGGGTATCTTGCAGGGAATAAGGCACTTTTAGCAAAAACACGAAAGAAAGAACTCCGTCAAGTGATTTATATGAACACTTCTGCAGGCTATAGTTATCAGGGGGAATATGAAAAGGCCAATGAAATCTTATTGGATGTGGACAAGGAGATTTTGGACAGGCAGAATCTTGCCATATTATATAACAACATTGCCCATAATTATTTTATGAGCGGAGAAATTTCCAGAGGGTGTCAGATTATGGAGGAACAGCGGTTTCTGTTGGAGGTTGCAAAAAGTATGCCTGCTGCAAGACCCAGTGTTTCTGTTACCTTTGCTTTATGGCGGTTTGCCATAGGGGATGAGGATGGAGGTTTTGGTTTTTTAAAAGAGGCCATGGAATGCGCAAAGCTTCCCTGTGAAAGACAGGCTGCAAAAATGATTTGGGCTAGAGAATTGATGCAGAGGAACAAGAAAACGGAAGCGGCGGAGATTTTGCACGAGCTGGATGAGCAAGAAACCATGCCCAGTGTGGAGTCGGAAACAAAAAGGCTTTTGCGGATATTGGAACGACAGGAGCAGGAAGAAACAAAACAGCAGGAAACATTTTAATTGTAGAGGTGCCTTATGCTTTTTAACTCCTTTCATTTTATCGTATTTTTTATACTAGTCACAATCATATACTATGTTTTGCCCCAGAAATGCCGTTGGGTACTGCTTCTTGTGGCCAGCTATTATTTTTATATGTGCTGGCGGCCGGTGTTTATTGTACTCATTGTATTTTCCACCTTTGTCAATTATTTTTTATCCTTGCGTATTCATGGGGAAAAAGATGTAAGATGGAAAAAGGGATATCTGATTCTAAGCCTTATAATCAATTTCGGGTTGCTTTTTTTATTCAAGTATTCTGTATTTATGAATGAAACGGCAATGAACCTTTTTGGATACATAGCCAATCTCTTTTATACCCAAAGGGGGCTGACGACAGAAGGCGCGGCGCACAGTGTGGAGCTTTTGCTTAGCCGATACCCGGCCCGAGAATTTGACATCATATTGCCTATGGGTATTTCTTTTTACACCTTTCAGGCGGCAAGCTATACCATTGATGTGTATAAGGGACGGGTAAAGCCTGTCCGTCATTATGGTATTTTTTCGCTGTTTATTACCTTTTTTCCACAACTTGTGGCAGGGCCTATTGAGCGAAGCCAAAACCTTTTGCCCCAGTTTTATGAAAAGCATTATTTTGATAAGGAACGGGTTTTGCAAGGGTGTAAGCTAATGCTTTTGGGATATTTTAAAAAAATTGTTATTGCTGACAGGGTGGCGGTAGCGGTGAACACAGTTTACAATTCTCCCACAGAGTACAGTGGATTATATCTGATGGCGGCAACGTTGCTGTTTACTTTTCAGATTTACTGTGATTTCAGCGGCTATTCCGATATTGCCATGGGCAGTGCTAAGGTATTGGGTTATGAGCTGATGATGAATTTCGAAAAACCCTATCTTTCCAGAAATAGCAAGGAATTTTGGCGAAGATGGCACATTTCCCTGTCTACTTGGTTTATGGATTATGTCTATATCCCGCTGGGGGGAAACCGTCATGGACGGGTGAAGCAATGCCGCAATCTTATGGCAACCTTTTTGGTCAGCGGTCTTTGGCATGGGGCAAACTGGACCTTTGTTCTTTGGGGCGGACTTCATGGGTGTTATCAGGTTATGGGCATTTTGACGGGAGGGTTCCGAAGCAGGCTGAAAAAAGCACTGCATTTGGAAAATATGTTTGTGGGGCTGTTTGGCATGGTCATCACATTTTGTTTGGTGGCTGCAGGGTGGATTTTTTTCCGTGCCAATACCATCGGGGATGCTTTTTATGTG
>CAZCDP010000068.1:0-7623 GCA_964497675.1 uncultured Candidatus Epulonipiscium sp. | reverse complement strand
TACAGCAAGGATGATGCTTTTGCTTAAGCTTTAACCTCACCCGCAGAGCGGGCGGCTGTTAAATCCTGCCATGCAGGCTTTCATCACTAAAGTAATAAAACAAAACTGACTCCGTTAGAACAACGAAATTAGTTTATTGCCAATTTAATATTCTATCATTTACAGGTCTTTTTTGTGCTGTCCATACATTTTGGGGCAGTTATAAAAGCTGTACACTCTTTTTTATTTTTACTATTCCTCAATTTTGTTCTTTTAAAACAATGTTAGCTGGTTCGTGTCAGGAATACCTTTCATTACACCATTCTCCTTTAAAAGTTCAATCAGGGTTTTTCCTACCGAAGTTCTTGATTTGAATTCTTCCACCGTCTTGAATTCTCCGGCTTTTCGCCCTTCCACAATACTTTGCGCAGCCGTTGTTCCCAAGCCCTGCAAAGAGTTGAAAGGCGGAATCAGCCCCTCCTTTGTTAAGATAAACTTTTTCGCATCGGATTTATAAAGGTCAATGGGGAGAAATTTGAAACCTCTTGCATAAAATTCTACGATGATTTCCAGAACTGTAAGCTTACTTTTTTCCTTTGTGGTCGCTTCCATTCCTTTTGCATTAATTTCTCTTATTGCATTTCTCGCAACTTCTTCTCCTCTGCACATCACAGCATAATCAAAATCATCACAGGCCCTAACAGTAAAATATGCCGCATAATATGCTTCTGGATAATTTATTTTAAAGTATGCGATACGAAAAGCCATCATAACATAAGCCGCCGCATGAGCCTTTGGAAACATATATTTGATTTTTTGACAAGACTGTATGTACCAATCAGGTACGTTACTTGCTTTCATATCTTTGATATCCTCTTCTGTAAGGCCTTTTCCTTTTCTTACCTTTTCCATGATTTTAAAGGACTTTTTTTTATCTACGCCCTTATTGATGAGGTAAATCATAATACTGTCACGGGTGGATATGGTTTCCTTTAACGTAATCACCTTGTTTTCAATCAACTCCTGAGCATTGTTAATCCAAACATCTGTACCATGGGAAAGCCCTGAAATACGCAATAAATCCGCAAAGGTTTTCGGTTTTGTATCCAGAAGCATTTGGCGGACAAATTTTGTGCCAAACTCAGGAATACCCAGTGTCCCCGTTTCACAGCCAATCTGTTCTGCTGTCACACCCAAAGCCTTCGGCGATTCAAAAAGTGACATCGTGGCTTTATCCCCCAATGAAACAGTCTGGGGATTTACTCCTGTCAGGTCGTAAAGCATACGGATTACAGTGGGGTCATCGTGCCCAAGAAGGTCCAGCTTCAGCAAACGCCCACTGATGGAATGATAATCAAAATGGGTTGTTGTGATATTGGAATTTACATCATTGGCTGGGCGTTGTATCGGGCAAAATTCATAAATATCATGGTCGCTGGGAACAATCATCAGACCACCGGGGTGCTGTCCTGTTGTTCTTTTGATGCCGGTGCAACCATTAATCAGTCGATGGATTTCAGCGTTATGCGCAATAATCTCCCGTTCATCAAAATATTTTTTAACAAAGCCATAAGCAGTTTTATCTGCCAGCGTGCCAATGGTTCCTGCCTTAAATACATGGCCCTTTCCAAATAATTCCTCAGTATATGCATGAGCCGTCTGCTGGTATTCTCCCGAGAAGTTTAGGTCTATATCCGGCTCTTTGTCACCATCAAAACCAAGGAAGGTTTCAAAAGGAATATCGTGGCCCTCTTTTTTTAGCATTGTACCACAAATAGGGCAAGCCTTGTCCGGCATATCACAGCCGCTTCCTTCCTCCATAGAGGTTGCCTTGACTGTTTCAGAATCAAAATCCGAATACTTGCAGTTTGGGCAGACATAATGAGGCGGTAACGAGTTTACTTCCGTAATACCCGCCATATTCGCCACAAAGGAAGAACCAACAGAGCCACGAGAACCTACCAGATAGCCATCCTCCATAGATTTCCACACCAGTTTTTGTGCAATGATATAAAGTACAGAAAACCCATTCTTTATAATAGAAGTCAATTCTTTATCCAGCCGCTGCTGCACGATTTCAGGGAGAGGATTACCATAAATAGAAATGGCCTTTTCAATGGTAATACGTTTTAGTTCCTCTTCTGCTCCATCAATTTTCGGAGGGAAGGTTTCATCGGGAATGGGTTTGATAAACTCAATCCTATCTGCTATTTTATTTGGATTCGTAATCACTATTTCCCGTGCCTTTTCTTCCCCAAGGTAGTCAAATTCTGCCAACATTTCATCTGTTGTTCTAAAATATAGGGGAGGCTGATTATCCGCATCAGAGAAACCTTCTGCTGCCATAATGACTTTACGATACACAGAATCTTCAGGGTCAATAAAATGGGTATCGCAAGTGGCCACTACCATTTTGTTATGTTCTTCACCCAATTCTACAATTTTACGGTTATAGTGCTTGATGTCCTCCATTGAATTGACAGCATCTACTTTTGGGGAGTTTATCATAAAACGGTTATTTCCCAAGGGCTGAATTTCCAGATAATCATAAAAATTGACAAGTTCTTCGATATATTCCTTTGGCTTGTTATCTAATAACGCCCGATATAATTCACCCGCTTCGCAGGCACTTCCAATGAGCAGTCCTTCTTTCAGCTTAATAAACTCACTTTTCGGAATGCGTGGTCTTCGGAAAAAATACTGAATATGTGCCTTGGAAACCAGTTCATAAAGATTCCTCAAGCCTGTCTGGTTCTGCACCAAAATAATAGCATGATAAGCTTTTAATTTTTTATAATTTACGGTTCGGCTTGCTAAAACATTAATTTCGTCAAGATTCATTACATCTTTCTCTATAAGCATAGAAATAAATTTCAGAAAGATTTCCGCCGTAGCTTGGGCATCATTCACTGCCCTGTGATGACCCACCAAAGAAATATTGAGGTGTTCCGCCACAAGGTTCAGCTTATGCTTGTTCAATTCGGGCAATAAGGTTCTGGAAAGTTCCAGAGTATCCAGAACGGTGTTATCCACTGAAGGCATTCCAAGCGCTTCTGCCGCCTTGCGAATAAATCCTACATCGAAGCCAGCATTATGGGCTACCAATACACTTCTGCCGCAAAATTGTAGAAATTTGGGAAGCACTTCATCAATAAGCGGTGCATCTTTCAGCATTTCATCTGTAATTCCTGTCAGCTTGGTAATTTCAGCAGAAAGGCTCCTTTTCGGATTCACAAAGGAACTGAAAGAATCCAAAATTTTCCCTTCCTGCACCTTTACTGCTCCGATTTCTGTGATTCTATCGTTTTCTTTGGAAAGCCCTGTGGTTTCTATATCAAATACAACAAATTCATCCTTTAAAGATTGTCCTCTTGGGCACATGACCACATTTCCCAAATCATCAACCAGATATGCCTCTACACCATAAATGACCTTTACATCTGTGCCTTCTGCTGCATTCATGGCATCTGGAAAAGCTTGTACCACGCCGTGGTCGGTAACAGCAATGGCCTTATGCCCCCACTCCTGCGCCCGTTTGATATAGGTTTTTACATTAGTCACACCATCCATACTACTCATTTGGGTATGCAAATGAAGCTCTACCCGCTTTTCTTTCGAATCGTCCATGCGTTTTGGCGGTTTCTTTGCCAGTGCGATATTTTTTGCCATAATATCGATTTCTTTGGCGTATTTATCAAACTGGACATCACCCTGTACCCGCAAAAAAGTGTTGGCTTTCACAACTGCTCTCAGTTCTTGATCAAATATGGCTTTTTTTACAAAAAATTTTACAGTGGTAGAGTCTGTCCTATCTGTAATATCAAAAGAAACAATATATTTTTCGCCTTTGATTTCTCTTGCTTCTATATTGTATATACTGCCTTCGATAATGACCTTTTCGCCTTCTACTTTGGTATCATAAATATGGGAAACCGTTCCCGTAATTTCTTTCCCAAGAATAATCCCTTTCGCAAGTTCTCCTGAAACCGCTTCTTTTTCAGCAGATGTTTTTGCGTTCTCCATTTCCGCTTGTTTTGCTACAATTTGTTCCAGAAATTGCTTTTCTTTATTTTCCTTTTTTTTCTCAAAATTCTCTTTTTCTTCTGCTGAAAGGCGAATGTCCTTAAAAAAAACTCTGAGCTGTAAACCTGTTTCCTGCCACAGCTGCGACTCAATCTTTTCTCCCAGACCCTTTTTAAACAAATAATAAGATGTATGATTCTTTACACGAATGAACAGCTTGTTTTCTTCCAACGCCCACTCCGCATCTTTGATGATGCCACGGCACACAGGGCTTTCTTTGGAAATTTCATAAACAATATTATTCCAGCTTTGGATAATGATTTCTTCTGGCTCAATATGATGTTCCGCTTCAAAAAGGGGATGAATGGTAACTTTTTTTATTCCCGGAATCTGGCAAACCAATTCTTCCTTAAACCCATCCAAATCTTTTTTCTGAAGGATGTACTTTGCTGCCAACGCCATCTCCAGCCTTTTTTCTTTTTTATGTATAATCAACGACCGAACTTCTGTGTCATCCAGTAAGCTTCTTATTTGTTCCGAAAGAGATATCTTATTAAATACTGTATGAAATTTTTTTGCAGTCATAGGATACCTCCTTTTTTTTACTTACAATTTTTCAATTTCTTTCATCAATTCGGAAACAAGGTTATCCTCTGGCACCTTACGTAGGATTTCTCCTTTTTTGAAAAGAAGTCCCTCCCCTTTTCCACCGGCAATGCCAACATCCGCTTCTCTGGCTTCTCCCGGACCATTGACAACGCAACCCATGACCGCAACCTTTATATTTTTATGAATAGCGGCACATTTTTTTTCTACCTCATTAGCTATGGAAATCAAATCAATCTGTGTTCTACCACAGGTTGGACAGGAAATGAATGTAATGCCAAAGGTGCGAAGTTCAAGGCTTTTTAAAATTTCTTTTGCCGCCCGCACTTCTTCCACCGGATTACCCGTCAGAGAAACACGAATCGTATCACCGATACCCTTTGCCAATATAGAACCTATGCCTACGGCTGACTTGATAGAGCCAGCATACACAGTACCTGCCTCCGTAATGCCCACATGAATGGGATACGGGATTTTTTCAGAAAGCAAGGTATAGGCCTCCAGACTAAATGGTACACTGGAAGCTTTGATGGAAACAACAATATCATGAAAATCATATTTTTCCAATATCTTCACATGATTTAACGCACTTTCTACCAAGCCTTCGGGTGTTACGCCTCCATATTTTTCTACAAGATATTTTTCTAAGGAACCGCTATTGACGCCGATACGAATGGGAATGGCTTTTTCTTTTGCCATTTCAACCACCTGTTTGATTCTGCCTTCATCTCCAATATTGCCGGGATTAATCCGAATCTTGTCAATCCCCAACTCCATAACACGCAGAGCCAGCCTGTAATCAAAATGAATATCTGCCACGAGTGGTATATGAATTTGCTTTTTGATTTCTCCTATGGCCTCAGCCGCCGCCATATCAGGAACAGCAACACGAATGAGTTCACAGCCTGCTTCTTCCAGTTGTAGAATCTGGTTAACCGTAGCTGTCACATCTCTGGTATCCGTGTTACACATGGATTGTATCGCCACAGGATTACCGCCGCCTATTTTCAGACAGCCGACCTTTACTTCTCTTGTTATTTTTCTTTTCATTTCACTCATTCTGATTCTCCTTGTAAAAAAATGATAGCCAGTTCTACTATATTACCTGCTTGCTTTAAAAACTGCAATGATAAAAAAATCACCCACAAATGCTAATGAATTTATTATAGCATCTGCGGATGATAAATTTAAGTACTTATCCCATAAAAATTTTTACAATATCATTATAGGCAATAAAAACCATAAAACCAATTAGCACCATGAATCCTGCAAAATGGACACGCCCTTCCATTTCCGGGTTTACCGGTTTTCTGCGGATTGCTTCCACAAACAGAAACATCAGCCGCCCTCCGTCCAGTGCAGGAATCGGAAATAGATTTAAAACGCCAAGATTTGCACTGAGCATGGCCCCAAGATAAGCCAGATTTTTGATAGCAGTTATTACACTGTCACGAATACCTGCTTCATAGCTTTCCCCAACAATTTTGAAAATACCGATGGGGCCTGCCACTTCCTCCTTTGTTGCATTAAAAGTAAAGACTTTCGCCAAACCTATGGCCGTATAACGAACATAGAAAACCATTGTATCAAAACTGTACTTCGCCGTATCCCAAAGGGATGCTTTGTCATACCCTGGTGCCTCCTTCGCAAAGATGCCGTTTAAAAGCAAGGGGGAAAACCCAATCAGATATTTTCCATCTTTTTCTGAAAATTTGGGTGTGATATTATAAGCCTGTTTTCTCCCATCCCGTTCCGTTTCCACCTCAATAGGAGAGCCATCAGCCGTACTCATGACTATCTGCAAATCATCATAAATATAAATAGGTTTCCCATTAACTTTTGTTATTCTATCGCCCACCTGCATTCCTACCGCCTGTGCAGGAGATTCCTCCGTCAATTCTCGAATTTCGGGTTTCACAACCATCGTAGTGGAAACAAGGCAAAGAATCAAAAAGAAAGCAAAAAGGAAGTTCATAAAAGGACCTGCCGCAATAACAGCTATTCTTGCCCAAACACTTTTACTCTGGAATCCTCTTTCGTCAGAACACGCTTCATCTTCTCCCAGCATACGACAAAAACCACCTAAAGGAAACAGCCTGATAGAATAAAGGGTTTCACCTTTTTGTTTGGAAAATAGAAGCGGCCCCATACCAACGGCAAATTCCTCAACCAAAACGCCGCTTTTTTTTGCTACAATAAAATGTCCGAATTCATGGACAACGACTAGTATGCTGAATACCAGAATAGAAATTAATATAGATGATATATTTGGCATCATTTGTAACCTTCACCCTCCTATACATAAAATTACAAACTGCTGTTTTCTGTAAATTCTCTTGCCCATTGGTCTGCTTTCAGCAAATCTTCTAAACAGTAGTTGTATTTCACAGTATATGCATTCATTGTTTTTTCTATTAGTTCCGGAATCTCTAAAAAGGAAATTTGTTTCTGTATAAATTTCTCCACAGCGACCTCGTTGGCCGCATTTAATACAGAAGGTAATGTTCCGCCGATTTCCATAGCTCTATATGCAAGAGATAAGCAACGGAATACTTCCATATCCGGCTTTTCAAAAGTCAGTGTATTCCTTTTTGAAAAATCAATTTTAGGAAATGGGTTGTCCACTCTTTTCGGGTACGTCAAGGCATATTGAATGGGAAGACGCATATCGGGTTCCCCCATCTGTGCTATGACCGCACCGTCTGCAAATTCTACAGCAGAATGAACAATACTTTGGGGATGCACCAAAACTTCAATCTGGCTAACATCCACGCCAAAAAGCCATTTTGCCTCCATCACTTCCAATCCTTTATTCATCAGAGTAGCGGAATCGATTGTAATTTTTTTCCCCATATTCCAGTTGGGATGATGCAACGCATCCTCCACAGTTACCCCCTCCAGCTCCTGCCTTGCCTTTCCACGGAAAGGACCGCCGGAAGCCGTCAGCAAAATTCGTCGAATTTTATTTTGATAATTTCCCTGCAATGATTGAAATATTGCAGAATGTTCGCTGTC
>CAZCDP010000067.1:4867-7651 GCA_964497675.1 uncultured Candidatus Epulonipiscium sp. | reverse complement strand
CTCAATTACCACCTCAAAGCCTGAATCATTGAGGGCTGTTACCGCTTCGGTATAGGTTTTCCCCTGCACATTAGGCACAGCAGCAGTTCCTTCCTCCCCTTCTTGTTTTTTAACATAAAGGATGATTTCGCAGCCTTCCTCTACCTGTGTACCAGCGTGAGGCGCTTGATTGGTCACAGTATTTCCCGTACCTACAACCTTATAATTCAGTCCCTTCCCATCCAGTACCGTCAATACGTCATAAAGACTTTCTCCGCTATAATCATCAATAGTCGTTTTCCCTGACTTTTCTTTTTTAGCAGTAGCTTCCGATACATAAGAAGGCTCAATATTTTTATACTTGATAATATTTTCAATCAGCTTTTTCGTCATAGGGGATGGTGACTGCACACCATCTGCGTAGCCTTCAGGGCGATTGATAATCGTCATCACAATAAACTCCGGATTTTCCACAGGAAAATAAGAAATATAAGAAAGTACCCAATCCTTGTTGCTGCTTCGACTGCCCTGCTGTGCAGTACCCGTCTTGCCACCGATAGAATATCCTTCAATCCGAGCCTTTTTACCAGTACCACGTTCTACCGTCGCCTTGAGATAGTTTCTGACAATATCAGAAGTCTGACGGGAAATGACCTTCCGTACTATTTCCGGCTTATTTTCCAAAATGACCTTCCCATCTTCATCCAAAACCTGTGAAACCACATGGGGCTTCATCAAATTCCCACCATTAATCGTGGCCGAAAAAGCACTTATCATCTGAATTGCGGTACAGTTGAAGGACTGACCAAAGGACATAGTAGCCAATTCCGTAGGGCCGATTCTGTTCGGTGTAAATAACAGATTAGACGCACTGACTTCACCTGGCAAATCAATGCCTGTTTTTTCACCAAAACCAAATTCCTTCTGATATTTATAAAAAATGTCTTTTCCCATTTTAAAAGCAATTTCCATCATACCTATATTACAGGAATTTGCAAGTACATCCTCCACTGATTCCTGTCCATGTCCGCTTCTAAGGTGGCAGTGAATCTCCCTATCGTAGACCTTCTTTACACCGGAACAATAAAATGTAGTATTGGCAGATATAACATTTTCTTCTAATGCCGCTGCTACTACAAGGGGTTTAAAAATAGATCCCGGTTCAAAGGTACTGGATACACTGAAATTTTTCCATATTTTATTGAGATACTCCATTTGTGCTTTATGATCCATGGCTTCCCATTGAGTTTTGAAATTGCTATCTGCAAGAGCCAGCGGTTCCGATGGCTTGTTTAAATCAAACATATTGGAATCTGCCATAGCATAAACTTCTCCCGTATTGGGATTCATTACTAGAGCCGACACATTTTCCGCAGGCCACTGTGCTGCTGTTTCGCTCACAACCTGCTCCGCATACTGTTGTATGGTGTAATCAATGGTCGTTACTACGGTATCACCGTCTTTTGCATCATAATCCTTTCGGAGAGCTGTGCTATTGCCATCATAAGTAATAAAGGAACGTCCCGGTGTGCCGCTCATGTACTGATTGTACCAGTTTTCAATCCCCCAACTGGTATCCCCCCGAATAAAGCCCAACACATGACAGGCCAAATCCCGCACAGGATAACTACGTTTCGTATCCTCTTCGTAAACAATTCCTACAAGCCCATCCTTCTCCAGTTCTTCCTTGACCTCCCGCTCTACGCCTTTTACTAAATACTTCCAGTTATTGTCCAGATACGGCTTTTTTGTCTGGGGGTCTATGGTAATAAAACGCTTCAGCTTATCATACTCCAATTCATCCGGAAACTTTTTCACCAAAGTTTGCAGCGTCTTTTCCTGCTCTTTCTCCGTTGCTTGGGAAAGATTGCGGGAATCCAGCACGATATTATAAATAGCTGTGCTGACTGCCAGTGCTTGATTATTACGGTCAACAATAGAACCACGGTTAGCAGGCACCACAGCATCATATCTGCTGATTTGCTGTGTCTTCGCACGGGTTTCATATTCTTCACCATTGACGGTTTTCAAATACCATACTCTCCCCATCAATCCAATTAAAATGACAGTGAATATAAAAAGAATAAAAGTAAGCTTTGCTCTTACTTTTATCCCCCTTTGCTTTTTCATATAATCAATCCTTTTTCAGAAAATCGAGTAACCCTGCCAGTGAAATATTTTTATCTTTCTTTGTTTCCTCTTCAGAATACTGTACCGTATAGCTTTCCTTTGGCACATCAATATAAACTAATTGATAAGTCTGAGGTTCTGTCATGCCCAGCCTTGTCATGGCTTCCTTCTTTACAGTATCCAAGTCCACTTGTTCTGCAATTTCTGTGGCAAGAATGGCATTTTCATTTTTGATTGCAGCCAATTCTTCTTTATAATTCCATAGCGTGACACGTTGTTTTGCCGATGTGGCATGCATCCCCATAAGACCCAAACAGCCCGCAAAAACAACACCCAGTGCCATAATAATCTTAAAGGCATGGAGTCTGTTTGCACGACGAAGCAACACAGCTTCCCGTTTTACCTGCTGCTTTTGTTTTCTTTCGTCCTCCCACTGCGGCTTAGGAACATAAGCCGGTTGAACGTCATAAGCAACACTAGTGGGATTATACCCATGGATAGATTCATATTTTCTGTAAGTCCTACCGTTTTTTCTTGTTCCTGCCACAAACGTCACCTTCTTATTTTTCTATGCCTTCCAATACCCGAAGCTTTGCACTTCTGGAGCGGTGATTTTCAGCCAGTTCTTCTTCGCTTGGAAGATAGGTCAGATACTTCGCAGCAAACAATTGCTTA
>CAZCDP010000067.1:0-4857 GCA_964497675.1 uncultured Candidatus Epulonipiscium sp. | reverse complement strand
CGCTTGGAAGAATAGGCTTTCTGGTCACCACTTTACCTTTTGGTTTTTTCCCACAGATACAAACCGGAAACTGAGGAGGACAAATACAAGGGTTTTCCTGTGTTCTGAATTCATTTTTTACAATTCTGTCCTCCAGAGAATGAAATGTAATGATACACAGCCTTCCTCCGGGATTTAATACATCTGCAATATCGTTAATGGCTGTTTTCAACACATCTAATTCGCCATTTACTTCAATACGAATTGCCTGAAAGGTTCTTTTTGCTGGATGAGGTCCGTCTTTTCTTGCACCCTTCGGTACCGCCTTTTTAATGACCTCCACCAAATCCCCTGTGGTTTCAAGAGGCTTGTCCTTTCTTGCTTCCACAATAAACTGCGCAATCCGTTTTGCCCACCGTTCTTCTCCATATTCGAAAATAACACGATTCAATTCTTCTGCGCTGTATTCGTTGATAACATGATAGGCAGAAAACGTTTCTGTATCGTCCATCCGCATATCCAATGGGGCATCCTGCATATAAGAAAACCCACGCTCTGCCTCATCCAGCTGATGGGAAGAAACACCTATATCTAATAAAACGCCATCCACACCTTCAATGCCCAGTTGCTGTAATATCTGTTTGATGTTCCCAAAATTGTTGTGAACAAAAGTAACCTTTTCCAAATAATCCTTCAGCCGCTCTTTTGCAGCAGCATGGGCGTTCAGGTCTTGGTCGATGGCAATAAGCCGCCCTGTTGTCAATCTTTTGCAAATTTCCAGGGAATGGCCGCCTCCGCCCAAAGTACCATCAACATAAATACCATCAGCTTTGATTTTTAAATTTTCGATACACTCCTCCAATAACACAGACACATGATGAAACTCCATAGCAGCCACCCCTAAATCCCGATGTTCTCCATTTTAAAAGCAAGGTCATTGCTGATAAAGTTTTCCTCATCGTTATATTCTTTCCAATTTTCTTTGTTCCAGATTTCCACCCGATTATTGACACCAATAGAAACAATATCTTTTTTCAAAACAGCATACTCCCGCAAGTTTGGTGGTAAAATAATGCGTCCCTGATTATCCAAATCACACTCCACAGCCCCTGCAAAGAAAAACCGTACAAATTTTCTGGCGTCCGTACTTGTGAGGGGAAGCTGTTTCAATTTTTCTTCAAAAACCTTCCATTCACTTTGAGGATAAGCAAAAAGGCAATTATCTAATCCTTTTGTGACAATAAAATGTTCCCCCAGGTCTTCCCTGAATTTGGAGGGTACAATTAACCTGCCCTTGGCATCAATGGTATGCTGGTATTCTCCCATGAACATAACTGTCACCACCTTTCTCTCACAAAATCCTCAAAAAGAGGGAACCCCCTCCCTATTACACCACTTTACTCCACTTCTAACCCTATTTTAATATAAATGTAAGAAAAATACAAGGGCAGCTTTCATATTTTTCCAAAAACTTTTCCTAGAAAACATTGATATTCCAACCTTTTAAGACAAAAAAAAGAAAAGTTATCACTTTTCCTTCAAAACAGCTAACTATTTTCTTTGTTTGTTTTTTATTCTTACATTTTCCTCCATAATTCTATATTTATCTACCTATATTCTATATAATACCAATCAAATATGTTGTTTTACCATATTTATGGTATAATACAGTAAATATTATGTTTTGAAAGGTGAAATTAGAATGCTTTGTCCCTATTGTCAACAAGAAATGAAAAAAGTTATATTCCTCCTAACAGAGAAATTCGTTGGTTTTCCGGCGAGGCAAATTCGGAGACCTTTTTTGTAAAGAAAAAAACATCAGTATTATTGGCTCACTTCCTTCGAAGCCCAGATGAAGCCCTTACTGCCTATCTATGCGAAAACTGTCATAAGGTTATCATTGATTATAAATAACACCATTAAAAAAGGCCATTTCGCAGAATTTCTATAATTTCTGCAAAACAGCCTTTTATTATTTTTATTTTTTTACGTGCTTTCTTTTTTATTTCTATATATCATAAGCCCAATGGCAACCGCAATAAGAATTCCAGATAATAGTTGGGATACTGCAAAATTTCCCAGCATGAGCTGGTCTGTACGCAACCCCTCAATCCAGACTCTCCCGCAAGCATAGCCTAAAAGATAAAGCCCGAAAATCTGCCCGTCAAACTTTTTCCTTCGGTTCATAATCATAAGAATGATAAACAAACCCAGATTCCACATAGACTCATATAAAAACGTCGGTTGCACCTGTATATATTCCACACCGTTGATGGTCATAGCATGATCCAAAACCGACTGCGAAATACCTCTTGCCTGTTCCTTTAAATACCGCATGGCAAACAGCCCATCGGTATAGCCTCCAAAAGCTTCTCGATTAAAAAAATTGCCCCAACGTCCCATAATCTGCCCCAGCAAAAGGCTGGGTGCCGCCGTATCCGCCATAAGCCAAAAATTTTTCTTTTTCACCTTTGTATAAACAATTCCCGTCAAAACACCGGCAATAATACCGCCGTAAATAGCCAATCCGCCTTCTCGTATGGCAAAAATCTTCAGCAGGTCGCCCCTATAACTCTCCCAGGAAAACAAAACATAATAAAGCCTTGCTCCTAGGACAGCAAAAACAATGCCATACAACGTAAAATCCAGATAAGTTTCCGGATCCTGCCCCGTTCTTTTGGCCTCATAGAATGCCAATAGCAAACCCATCGCCACACCACAGCCGATGATAACACCATACCAATAAATATCCTTACCCAAAATACGAAAAGCCACGCGGCTCAAATGTTCAATCTCTATGCCTAGGTGCGGAAACCAAATTTCAGGCGTATTCCCCATACCCATTCTCCTTCCTCTTCTTACCTCACCACAGATAAAGCCATATTATCTGCAATCAATTCCTTTTCAAATACCCCTTGCACATCTTCTAGCTTCATTCCTTTCAAAGCCTGAAACCTCTCAAAAAGATCCCCATTTCTTACAGCCATATCCAACTGGCTCATGCACAACGCATTGACAGAGTTAAAACCCCGAATCATGCGCCCCAAATGTTTTTTCTTCATCCGTTGAAAAACTTCTTCCGATAATCCTTTATTTTTCAGATTTTCGATTTCCCCAAGCAATAATTCCCCTGCTTCCTCGGGATGACTTCCCGTTCCCGAAAAAGCAGAAAAGGCAAAGCCCTCACCTACAGAATAAATATAGCCCAGTTCCTCATCCAAGACACCTTTTTCATAAGCCTTACGAAAAAAATCCGAGCTTTCGCCGGCAAGAATATCCAGCGCTATCCCCATAGCAACCATTTGTTTCATTCCATTGCTGTCTGCATCAGGCTTTTGCTTAAAACCCAGCTGAAACATAGGCTTCGAGATACCCATAGTCTGTTCTTTGTATTTTTCAAAAATTTCCTCCGGTTCCTTTTCAAACAAAGAAACGGCTCTGGTTCTTTTGGTTTTTTTCATCAATCCTTCTGCCTGTTCCAGAATGTAATCCGCATCCACATCACCAACACAGACCAATGAAAAATTCTCCGGCGTATAAAATGCCTCATAACAACGCTGTAAGGTATCCTTGTTGATTTCTTGTACCGTTTCCACCGTTCCTGCAATGGGATTTTTCACCGTATGGTTTTGATACATCGCCTTCAGCAAATTAAAAAAAACAATCCAACCTGGGTCATCTTCATACATCGTGATTTCGCTATTGATGATTTTCTTTTCTTTTTCCGTTCCTTCCTCTCTAAAAAAAGGATTTTGCACAAGCCGTAATAAAAGAGTCAGATTTTCGTCAAATTTATCACGACTGGAAAAATAATAGGCTGTTTTTTGCATATCCGTAAAAGCATTGGCAAAGGCACCCCCTTCGGCAAAAGCCATAAAAGCGTCCCCCCATTCCTGTTCAAAGATTTTATGCTCTATGAAATGAGCCGTACCTTTTGGAACAGTTTCTTTCTTTTCTTCATTTGCCAAACGATAGCAAATATCATTTGAGCCGAATCGGACACAAAGAGCTGCCATTTTTTCCCCATACCCTACCTTAGGAATTATATAACATTTCATTCCTGATGACAACTTTTTCGTTATAATCCTGTCGCCGATAATTTTATTTTCCGTCCGCATTCCCTGCATTTTCAGTCTCCTTTCCACATAAAAAATAAATGGTATCTGGGCGAAGCATTCGCGCCGCTCGTCTTACATCCTCCGCTGTTACTTTTTCCAGTTTTTTTAAAAAGTCCTCCAGACTCCGTTCAGTTTTCAATAGATGTTCCTGAATCATAAAATCCATTTGTGCTGTCTGACTATCATTCATTGCTGCATACTGCCGTAAGAGACTTTCTTGGGCATCTAAAAACCTCTGCCGTTCCGGTTTTGTTTCCTGTAATTCCTGCAAGGTTCTCAAAATCGTTTTTACTGTTTTCTGGTAGTTTTCTGCCGCAATCCCTGCCTGCACAAACATAATACCCTTCATGGAAAATACAAAGGAATTCACATAATAACATAAACCTTCTTTTTCCCGCACTTGTTCAAAAAGTAAAGAGGATGCACCGCCGCCAAATATCTCGCTCGCCGTAAGAAGTGCAGGAAAATCCTTATCTTGTGGTGCAATACCTCCTGAAAATCCCATGCACAGCCGCCCTTGAGCAACCTCCATAACCTCTTTGATTTCCTTTACTTTCATCCTATTTTCTTTTTGTTTTGTGGTTTCTTTTTCCCAAAGATTTCGGCTGCAAAACTCCAACCCCTCTGCCATTTTTTTAACCGCAGTTTTTTGTTCTTTGTCACCGGAAAACAACAGTTCCACAGGTGCGTGTTTTAAAATGCTTTGATAATAGCGATATAGTTATCTTTGCTGCTCCTATATATTTTAATAGTGTAAGTT
>CAZCDP010000066.1:1068-7736 GCA_964497675.1 uncultured Candidatus Epulonipiscium sp. | reverse complement strand
GAACGACCGACGTTACCGGCGTTATCACTCTGCCCGAGGGCGTTGAGATGTGCATGCCTGGCGACAACGTTGAGATGGATGTTGAACTGATCACTCCTATCGCTATTGAAGAGGGTCTTCGTTTTGCTATCCGTGAGGGCGGCAGAACAGTAGGTGCTGGCTCTGTTACAGAAGTAATAGAATAATTTTTGATGTATTGTGTCCTGCCGTTAGGCAGGGCATTTTTTTGTGAAAAGTACATACTATTACAAATTTCACAGAGGACGGGTTCCTTTTTGACGGATTTTTTAAAAGATGAATAAAAACAAAAAGACAGGACGGGTTGTCTGATATGTTAACACTGCAACAAAAAAAAGAGAAAAAGTAAACATTAATATTAAAATTTCATAAAAGATATTGACATATAAATGACAATGGTGTAAAGTAATCTTGTACTTGTAATAGAATAAGCACACATAGAAAAGTATGTGTGTTGTTTTTTCGCTTACATAGTTCGCATACAAAATAGTTTGACAGCACACAGACAGTGTGCAAATTTTTCCCTATATACTTTGTATGCGAAATGTTTTTCGGTCTGTGAAGAACAACTGGGAAACAAAAGCTTTCAAAGGGATTTTTTGGCAAAACGGTGGCAAAAAGATTGCTTTTGGGAAGAAAAGAGCAGATTTATAAAGACTATTTTGGTGAATTTGAAATCCTTGGAAAAAGGACGGTATTACCATAAAAATACCATGTTTTTTATTGAATATTTATTGACAAACTTGTTGACAAAATTTAAACAAAAATGGTATAGTCTTTTATAGAAGTAATATGTCCATTTTTATTGTTGTGCAGAATGAAAGGGGCATACAAAAACTATTGCACTGTTCTGGAAGGCCAAAAGACCCCAGGGAAAAAAGCAGTTTTAGTTAAATAATTAGTGAGCAGTTTAACTAATTGTTTTTAAAATTTTATTAAAAAATAGGAGGAATATTAAATGGATTTCAAATTATCAAAAGCACAGTTGCTGCAGCAAGAATTGTTCAGAAAATTTGCTGAGACCGAAATTAAACCTATTGCTAAAGACATGGATGAGGCAGAAGAGTATTCACCAGAGCTTCTTCAGAAACTCCAGAAAATTGGTGTCTTTGGTATTCCTTACTCAAGAGAGTACGGCGGACAGGGTGCTGATGTGTTAACATATACATTAGCTATGGAAGAAATGTCCAAAATTGATGCCAGCACAGGTATTACAATTTCCGTACATACTTCCCTTTGCTGCCCATGTATCAATGAAAATGGTACAGAAGAACAGAAACAGAAATTCTTAAGACCATTGGTTGACGGTTCTAAAATCGGTTGCTTTGGTTTAACAGAGCCTAATGCTGGTACAGATGCTTCTGGCGTTCAGACACAGGCTGTTCTTGATGGTGATGAATACGTCTTAAACGGTTCCAAAATCTTCACTACAAACTCCGGTTTTGCTGATATTTTCATTATCTTCGCTTTAACAGACAAATCTAAAGGACCTAAAGGTATGTCCGCTTTCATCGTAGAAAAAGGCACACCAGGTCTTTCTGTTGGTACAAACATCGAACGTATGGGTATCAGAGCTGCTTCCAACTGTGAAGTTGCTATTGAAAACGTAAGAGTACCAAAAGAAAACTTACTTGGCAAAGAAAATGGCGGATACAAAATTGCTATGACAGCTCTTGGCGGCGGTCGTATCGGTATCGGTGCTCAGTCTGTAGGTATTGCTCAGGGCGCTATCAATGAAGCTTTGAAATATGTTAAAGAAAGAAAACAGTTTGGAAAAACACTTAACAAATTCCAGAACACACAGTTCAAACTTGCTGAAGCACAGGTAAAAGTTGATGCAGCTAGATTAATGGTTTGGAGAGCAGCTGTTGCAAAAGACAACCATGAAAACTTTGCTCCATTAGCAGCTATGTGTAAATTATTCGCTTCTGAAACAGCTAACGAAGTAACAAGACTTTGTGTTCAGTTATTAGGCGGTTACGGATACTCCAGAGAATATCCTGTTGAAAGAGCAATGAGAGATGCTAAGATTACTGAAATTTATGAAGGTACTTCTGAAGCTATGAAGATGATTATCTCCGGCTCTATGAAGATTTGATAGTTAGATAATACACTAAATATTATAATTTGGAAGGAGAACTATAATGAAAATCGTTGTATGTATTAAACAAGTACCAGACACAGTTGAAGTTAAAATCGATCCTAAAACAGGAACTCTTATCAGAGATGGCGTTCCTAGTATTATTAACCATGATGATAAAACTGGTATTGAGGCTGCTTTAAAAATGAAAGAACAGCTTGGCGGTACAGTAACAGTTGTATCCATGGGACCTCCTCAGGCAGACGTTGCTTTAAGAGAGGCTTTAGCTATGGGCTGTGATGAAGCAGTTCTTGTATCTGCAAGAGAATTCGGTGGTTCTGATACATATGCTACATCCGGTATTCTTGCTGGTGCATTAAAGAAATTAGACTATGATGTAATTATTACAGGTCGTCAGGCTATCGATGGTGACACAGCTCAGGTTGGTCCTCAGATTGCTGAAAAACTTGGTCTTCCTCAGATTTCTTATGTTGAGGAAATTAAAGAAGCTGCTGCTGATCACTTAGTAGTTAAAAGACAGTTTGAAGATGGTTACCATATGCTGAAAATTAAAACTCCTTGCTTATTAACAGCTATTGCTGAATTAGCAGAGCCAAGATACATGAACGTAAGAGGTATCGTTGAAGCTTATGAAAAAGAAATCAAAACATTTGGCTTCGAAGATTTAAAAGATGTTCTTGAGCTTGACATGATTGGCTTAAAGGGTTCACCTACTAATGTGTATAAATCCTTTACTAAAGAAGTTAAGGGCGCTGGCACAATTCTTAAAGATTTGTCTGCTGAGCAGGCTGTTAAAGCTATCATTGACAAGTTAGAAGAAAAATTCATCATCTAATAGAATTTTAGTAGAATATTAAAGGAGGAGAACCCTACAATGAGTAAAGGTATATTTGTAGTAGTTGAACAGAGAAGCGGCAAAGTACAGAACGTTGGACTTGAGCTGATTGGTGAGGCTACAAGATTGAAAGCTGATTTAAAAGACGATGTAGTAGCTGTATTATTAGGCCATGAAATCGGTGGAGAAGTTGAAAAATTATTCCAGTTTGGTGCTGACAAAGTTGTTTTAATTGATCACCCATTCTTAAAAGAGTATGCAACAGAGCCTTATACAAAAGCTCTTGCAAAAGTTGTTAAAGATTTCGATCCTGAAATCATGCTTTTCGGTGCATCTTCTATTGGTCGTGACGTTGCTCCTAGATTAGCAAGCCGTATTAAAACAGGTCTTGTTGCTGACTGTACCGGTTTAAGAATGGCTAAGACAGAAGAGGAAATTCAGAAAGAAGAATCTATGGGTTGTGTAGATGGTAAGAGAGCCTTGTTGATGACTCGTCCTGCTTTTGGTGGTAACATCATGGCTACATTAATGTGCCCTAGAACAAAACCTCAGATGGCTACAGTACGTCCTGGCGTTATGAAGAAAATTGAAAAAGATGCTTCCAGAAAAGGTGAAGTTATCAATTTCGCAGTAGACTTCAAAGATGCAGACATGAACGTTGAAATTATTGAAGTTGTTAAAGAAGCTAAAAAAGCTGTTGACCTTACAGAAGCGAAACTTATCGTATCTGGCGGTCGTGGTATTGGCGGACCAGCAGGCTTCAACATGATTAAAGATGTTGCTAATGCTCTTGGCGCTGAAGTTGGTTCTTCTAGAGCTTGTGTTGACGCTGGCTGGATTGAAAAAGACCGTCAGGTTGGTCAGACAGGTAAGACAGTAAGACCTGACCTCTACTTAGCTTGTGGTATTTCCGGAGCTATTCAGCACGTTGCTGGTATGGAAGGTTCTGAATTAGTAATTTCTATCAATAAAAATGATACAGCAGCTATTTTCGATGTTTCTGACTTAGGTATCGTTGGTGACGTTAAAGTTATTCTTCCTAAACTTGCAGAAGCAATCAAAAAATATAAAGAAGAAAACGCAAAACAGTAAGAAATTAAAAATTTCTTTCTTTCGGGTGCAGACATTGTCTGCACCCTTTTTTAGTTATTTGTCAATAATTGTGGTAGGATTGATTTTCAATCTTACCCTTAGATGTTTTCCTTCTAAAATAGTAGTTGTGTATTATTTAGTACAATGTAAATTCTGGTTCTAAAGCGTTTATAGTTTTTTATCCCGTAAGATACATATTTTAGGACTTTAATTTTGTTGTTAAAGCCTTCTGTAGGGTCAATGGTGTAATTGTATTTAAAAGCATTTAAAATTTCCTTGTGCCAATGCAATTATGTTTTAGCACATTTTGAAAAGCTCTGGGGTAACTGAGCTATAGGCACTTTCGATCCATGTAGCAAAGACTTTTATAAAACCATAATTCCAAACACGCTGACCATAGATACATTAAAATTACTGGATTTCATGAGCAGACAAAGAAGTAAAGTTATATAAAACAGCTTCCTTGGTAAATGTATTTACTGATGCAAAGTAAAATGGACTACTGACGAAACAGCTAAAATGTCTTAGTAAACCGGCTCTGCTGATATGTGATGAATGGGGATATCTTCTGTTTGATTCGGGAGGTTCCTAACTACTATTTTGGATAATTGCAGACTACTATGAAAAAGGCAGCCTGATTATTACAACAAATATACAATTCAGTAAGTCAAACGGAATATTTTTGATGACCAGCTGACAGCGGCACGCATTGTCCACCTGGTGCATCACAGTCACCTGATCGTATTTGACTGGGGAAGCCTAGAGATTTGAACATTTCCTTATGAAGGATTCAGCAATAAACTAACTACGAAGAGTGTACACTTTTGCGTAGCACTTTGCTACACTTTTCGGTAGCAAAAAACACAGTTTTTCGTTTTTTCTTAATAATACTATTGCTTTTTAAATTCTTTTTCGCAATGTTTTATTTTTGACATAGCTTTTCCCTCTTTTCACAGTATTCTAATTTTTATTTTACCATGTCCGATTATTTATTGTATAATTTAGTATAGCCAATCCATTGCTTATATAATCCCAAAACCTGTCAAGTGATTACAGCTGCAGACTACACAGAAAAATATCTGAATGGATTTTAAAAATTTTTATGAAAACACGATCAATCATTAGTAAAAGAAAATGAAGTAAATAACAGAGCCTATGAAGAAAAAGGCCGATTGACAAATACTTAAAAATGCCCCTAGCCTGGTATCATAATAGAAACATACCATGCTAGGGGTTGCTTATTCTGATTTGCATAATACAAAATAAAGGTCATTGACATTTGTTCCTGTGGGGCCAGTGATGATGAGGTCATTGGTAGCTTTCAGGGCGTAATAGGAATTGTTTTCTTGCAACACACTGTCAATATCCATTCCAGCAGCTTCCAAACGCTTTTTGGTTTCGCCGTCTACCAGTCCTCCTGCTGCATCCGTAGGCCCGTCTGTACCATCAGAACCTATTGCTGCAACTACCACATTGTTCAAGCCCGAAATGGCATCAGCCGCCGCCAGAGCTAGTTCCTGATTTCTGCCGCCTTTTCCTGTTCCTGTAATCTTTACAACGGTTTCTCCTCCACAGATCAATGCACAGGGGGCCTTGATGGGGAAATTCTCCCGTTGTACTGTTTTAGCTATAGAGGCAAGGAATTTTCCAGCTTCTTTTGCTTCACAGTCCAAGAGTGTCGTCAATATTAGGGGTGTGTATCCTTGTTTTTCTGCGGCCTTTGCTGCGGTCGTACACAACTGACTGACACTGCCTGTAATCACCGTTTCACAATTCGTTACATTTTTTGGTGTTTCCTGTTTCATCCGTTCTAAGGTTTGTGCTGAAACCTTCAAATGGTATTTATGAATGATATCCAATGCTTCTTTAGAGGTGGAGCTGTCAGGGGAGGCAGGCCCAGAAGCAATGGAATCCAGTCGGTCACCCAAAACATCACTGAGTACAACGGCATAAATAGGTGCAGGAAGGCAAAGCTCTGCAAAGCGGCCACCCTTTACGGCGGAAAGGTGTTTACGCACTGTATTGATTTCTACAATATCTGCACCACATTTCAAAAGCTGGTCGGTAATGTCTAAAATATCTTTTAAGGAGATGCCTTCCAGCGGCATTTCGAAAAGGGCTGAGCCTCCGCCGGAAATGAGGAATATAACAGTATCCTGTTTTGTCAATCCTGTTACGGCTTCCAGTACTTTTTTTGTACCAAGGATAGAGTTTTCATCTAAAAGAGGATGTCCTGCTTCTATGATTTCCAAATTTTTTATGTTTCCTTTGGAATGATGGTATTTTGTGATGACAACGCCTTTTTCGATTTGTTCTCCTAATAGTTCCTGTGCCGCAGAAGCCATAGTCCATGCAGCTTTACCAATAGCTACCAAAATGATTCTGCCTGAAAATTTTTTTTCTGCTAAGGCTTTTTTGACGGCGGCGTAGGGAAGGACTTCCTGAACAGCTTCTTTTGCAATGATCAGTGCATCTTCTCTAATGGTGTTCATTTCACAACACTCCTTACAGGGTTTCTGTTTTTTTCAATGCTTCATTGAGTTCAAAAATACGTTTGCCCAAAAGGGGATGAACGACCCATGGGGCGATTTCAGCTAAAGGTGTCAGTACAAAAAGGCGATT
>CAZCDP010000066.1:0-1058 GCA_964497675.1 uncultured Candidatus Epulonipiscium sp. | reverse complement strand
ATTTTCCATCTGCGGGTGAGGGATAATTACTTCCTTATCGTCTGTTATGATGTCATCGTACAATAAAATATCCAAATCTATGGTTCGTGGCCCCCAGTGGATGCTCCGTTCCCGTTTTAGCATTGCTTCAATGCTTTGCAAAAAGCGTACTAGTTCTGTGGGTGATAAAAGGGTGCTGATTTCGACGGCACAGTTCAAAAAGTCATCCTGTTCCAGCATACCCCAAGGCTTCGTTTTATAAAAAGAGGAAACTGTTGTTACTTTTGTGTTATCTGTGTCAAGAGCCGCCAAGGCTTGTCTGATATTTTCTTCCTTATCACCCAAGTTAGAACCAATGCCCAGATAGACCCGGTGGCGGCTTCTGGTGATTTCTACGGCGGCATAGTCCAAATGACTGCCAATGGGTGCCCATGGCTTTTTCAAAAGAATATGGACTTTTTCAGCCAGTGGAAATTGTACTAAGAGTGCTTCCGCTGTTTTTTCTGCGCAATATTCAATCAGTTTATTATTCTGTTTTAAAAAAAGTGCTTCTACAAATTTGCAGACTTCCGCATAGTTTATGCTGTATTGCAAATCATCCGTTTTTCCTGCAAGCCGAAAGTTGCCAAAAAGCTCCAAAGAAATCAGAAATTTTTGCCCCAGAAAATTTTCTTCGGGATTCACACCATGGTAAGCATAGATTTCCAAATTCTGTATTACGATTTTATCCAAAAGGTACACCTCAATTCCCTCTGACAATAGCATCTGTCATAACACAGGCATCTTTATTTTCTTTAATGTCGTGGACACGGACGAAATCACAGTGCTTCATGATTCCAATTACCGTTGTAGCAACGGTTCCTTCACAGCGCTCCGCTGTTGGAACATTCCCCAAGGCTTTCCCTATCATAGATTTTCGGGAAGTTCCCAGCAAAACAGGGTATTCTGGAAAAGTTTCTTTAATTTTTTCCAGATGATTCATAATGATTAGGTTTTGCTCGTAAGTCTTGGCAAACCCAATGCCAGGGTCCAAAATAATTTGTTCGGCTTTGACACCATGAGAAAGGGCAATTTCCACA
>CAZCDP010000065.1:3123-7817 GCA_964497675.1 uncultured Candidatus Epulonipiscium sp. | reverse complement strand
ATAAACACTGTTTGGACCTCCTGTAAAGATAATTCCTTTTGGATTTTTTGCTTTTATTTCTTCAACGGGTGTTTTCCAAGACAAGATTTCGCAGTAAACATGATGCTCTCTGACACGTCTTGCAATGAGCTGGTTATATTGTCCGCCAAAGTCTAGAATAATGATTGATTCACGATTCATTGAGAACCTCCATATAGATAAAGATTTTTGTTTTCGAAAAAATGAAAGCCGCAAACAATGGGTTTTACGGCAGTTTTATATATTTATGGTATCATAGAGTTTTTCTTTTTACAAGAAAATATGAATAAGCAGGAAAGAGAAATATCATAGAAAATGTTGCGGATTTTCGATAAAATCAATAGGAACTTTTACCGGTCGTTTTCAATTTTATAGAAAATAAGTGCATTGGCCTTTGTTTTTTTGACAATATGAAAAAAATAGAAAAACAGGGAAAGCAAGAAAAAGGAAAAAATGCCTTTTCGGACATACTGTAAAACAAGGTGTGTATTTTTGAATGGTTTCATGGCAAAGCTTATGGAAATATCATTTTTTACAAAAAATAATGAAACACAGATTGACACTTTTTGTTGCTTTTGATATGATTGTTAGGTTGTTTTATTCTATATTGTTAGAATCTATCATAAAGGAGGAGTAGTTCATGAGTTTTTTTGAGAAGTGTTTCAAGCTCAAAGAAAACAACACCAATGTAAAGACAGAAATCATGGCCGGTCTCACTACGTTTATGACAATGGCATATATCCTCATTGTCAATCCCAATATCCTTAGTCAAACAGGTATGGATGCAGGGGCTGTTCTGACAGCAACGGCAGTGGCGGCGGCTATTGGTACCTTTTGTATGGCCTTTTTTTCCAATTACCCTTTTGCTTTGGCTCCGGGTATGGGTCTAAATGCTTACTTTACTTTTACGGTTGTGTTTCAGTATGGATACACATGGGAAGTTGCATTAGCAGCTGTTTTTGTAGAAGGTATTATTTTTATCATATTATCCATGGTCAGTGTGCGTGAAATGATTTTCAATGCCATTCCAAAAAATTTGAAGGCAGCTACTAGTGTAGGCATCGGTCTTTTCATTGCCTTCATCGGTATGCAAAATGCAGGTATCATCGTAGAATCCCCGACTCTTGTAGGATTGGGAAATGTGAAAAGCGTTCCTGTAGCCCTTACTCTCATTGGTACGATTATTACCGTAGTTTTTGTTGTAAAAAAAGTAAAGGGTGCGTTGCTGTGGGGTATTCTGGCAACCTACGTTTTGGGTATTATCTGCCAACTGACAAGGCTTTATACAGTGGATCCGGAAGCAGGGATGTTTTCTTTGATTCCAAGCGGTATCGTTTCCCTTCCACCATCCCTTTCACCAATATTTATGAAAATGGATTTTACCAATGTAATTTCTTTTGATTTTGTCATTGTTGTATTTGCTTTCCTTTTCGTTGACCTTTTTGACACATTAGGTACATTAATCGGTGTTTCCACCAAAGCAGGATTTTTGGACAAGGATGGCAAGCTGCCTAAAATTAAAGGTGCCTTATTCGCTGATGCTGTTGGTACAACAGTAGGTGCTGTGCTGGGTACTTCTACAGTCACAACATTTGTTGAAAGTGCTTCTGGTGTTTCTGATGGCGGACGTACTGGTTTGACAGCATTTACGACAGGTGTTTTATTCCTCGTTGCACTGATTTTTACACCAATCATCAGAGTGATTCCGTCCTTTGCAACAGCCCCGGCCCTCATTGTGGTTGGTCTGTTCATGTTGGAAAACGTAACAAAAATCGAGTTCTCTGATTATACAGAAGGTTTTCCGGCATTTATGACAATTTTGATGATGGTTGTAGCTTACAGTATTTCAGAAGGTCTTATATTTGGTGTCATCTCCTACGTTTTGCTGAAACTTTTCACAGGTAAAGCAAAAGAGTTGAACCCCGTTATTATTATTATTGCTATTTTGTTCCTGCTGAAACTGATTTTGGGTTGATGAAACGGAAAAAATAAGATATAATAAAAGAATCATAAAATAAAGATTTGTATAACTGGCGGAAGTGGGTAAACTACAGGGAGTACAAATTGGAAAGCCGACCGCCTGGGCATTGATAGCATATAATTCAGCCCGGGCGGTTTTTTGTTTGGCATCGGGAGGAATTAGGCGCTATTAATAATCAAAGTGTTGTATTTATACAAGGAGGTTCATTTATGAAACGTGCATTGATTAGTGTATCCGACAAAACAGGTATTATTGAATTTGCAAAAGAGCTTTCTGCTTTGGGCGTGGAAATCATCTCCACAGGTGGCACTCATAAAGCATTGGAAGCGGCGGGGATTAAAGTGATTGGTATTTCTGATGTGACAGGCTTTCCGGAATGTCTGGATGGCAGAGTAAAAACACTGCATCCGTCCATCCATGCAGGTGTTCTTGCTATCCGTGGCAATAAAGAACATATGAAACAGCTGGCTGATTTGGGTATTGATACCATCGATATGGTTGTTGTAAACCTCTATCCTTTCAAACAAACGATTTTGAAAGAGGGCGTGACCAAAGCGGAAGCCATTGAAAATATTGATATTGGCGGCCCTACTATGATTCGTGCTGCTGCAAAAAATTATCAGGATGTAGCTGTTGTCATTGACCCAGCTGATTATGGCAAGGTATTGGAGGAAATGAAGGCAACGGGAGATGTTTCTCTGGATACCAAATTTTATCTTTGTGCAAAGGTATTTATGCACACTGCTCATTATGACAGCCTTATTGCTGCGTATATGAAAAAACAGGTGGGCAGTATCCCTCAGTTCCCAGATACCTTGAGCCTGACTTATGAAAAGGTGCAGGATATGCGCTACGGCGAAAACCCTCAGCAAAAAGCAGCATTTTACAGAGAAGTGGGCAATACCAAAGGTCTTTTGACCGATGCGGTACAGCTCCATGGCAAGGAGCTTTCCTTTAATAATATCAATGATACTAACGGTGCTCTTGAGCTATTGAAAGAATTTACGGAGCCTACCATTGTTGCCTGCAAGCATGCAAACCCTTGTGGTGTGGCCAGTGCAGGTACCATCCATGAGGCATATCTGAAGGCATACAATTCCGACCCTGTTTCTATTTTTGGCGGTATTGTTGTGGCAAACAGAGAGATTGACGAGGCGACAGCAGAAGAAATCAGTAAGATTTTCCTGGAAATCGTTCTTGCACCTTCTTTCAGCAAGAAGGCGTTGGAAATTTTAGAGAAAAAGAAAAATATCAGAATCATGACACTGGAGCATATTCAAGAAAAACAGCCTGTTGGCTCCATTGATATTAAAAAAGTTTCGGGCGGTATTTTGGTACAGGATGTGGACAATGAATTGTTCCATGAAGAAGAACTAAAAGTTGTGACAAAACGTCAGCCCTCCGAAAAAGAAATGGAAGATATGAAATTTGCATGGAAAATGGTAAAATATACGAAATCAAATGGTATTGCCATTGGTAAGGACAAGCAGTCTGTGGGAATTGGACCGGGACAGGTAAACAGAATATGGGCTTGCCAGCAGGCCATTGAACATGGTGTGAACCACCTTGGTGCTGAGGCTGTAAAAGGTGCCGCCTTGGCTTCGGATGCGTTTTTCCCATTCCCTGATTGTGTGGAAGCTTGTGCAAAAGCAGGAATCACAGCCATCATTCAGCCCGGCGGCTCTATCCGAGATCAGGAATCCATTGATGCCTGTGATGAAGCAGGTATCACTATGGTATTTACAAATATGCGTCATTTCAGACATTAAAAAATTATAGAATATCATAAATGATAAAGCCTTCTGTTGCAGGAAAATTGCGGCAGAAGGCTTTTTGACAGATTTTTACTTTGATTCATTATATAATAGGATAAAAAAGTGGGAGCTGTTCAAAATCTCTGGGGAGAGTTTGAACAGGCTCTTTTTTACATATTTGTCCCTTTCGGTACATATATTTGAAAAAAGAAAGGGGGAAGAAAAATGGACGAAAGGGAACGGATGAAAAGAAGAAGAGAAGCCTTAACGAATGCCAAAAGGCGAAGGAGAACTTCGGATAGAGAAGGAACAGGATATAGGGAATTATTTTGGTTCCGAACGTATGTCACAGTGATGATTGTGGGGGCTGCTTTGGCGTTGTCCTTTTTTCATACAGAATCGGCGGAAAAAATGACGGCAGAGCTAAGACAAGCGATTGCCTATCAGATGCCGGCGGACAGTTTAAAAAAAATGGGGCGAAGGGCAATGGCTGTATTTCAGAAGGCCGATACTTCCTTGGAGCAAATCAAAAACAGGAATCGAGAGGATTCTATGGATGGAAAGACAGAATCTGATGGGAAAGAGGAAGCAGGAAAGGAATCTGCTGGGGAATTTGAGCCGGATTTGGGAGAGGAGGAGGGAGAAATTCCCTAAAATATTTCTAAAAGCAGAGGATATTGAGATAGAAAAGGTATCAGAACCATGGATGAATCCTGTGGACGGAATCATCACATCCTCTTGCGGTGTGCGAAAAAATCCGATTTTGGGGCAGTGGGAATATCATAATGGGATAGATATTGCTGTGGCAGAAAATACAAAGGCAGCCGCAGTGAGAAGCGGAAAGGTCACAGAGATACGTTATTCCAATACCCTAGGGAATGTGCTGAAATTTGAAACAGAGGACGGCTTTACCATTATGTATGCCCATTTGAATAAAGTTA
>CAZCDP010000065.1:0-3113 GCA_964497675.1 uncultured Candidatus Epulonipiscium sp. | reverse complement strand
TGCCGAAATCACAATATCGGGCGACACAATAAAAATCACGGGCTGTTTCACCGATACAGTCACGAATGTCAGAATGAACGAGACGCCGATGAGTTCGCAGGATTTGTCGGTCAAGGGCGACGGTACTTTTTCGGCAACGATTGTGGCAAAAACGGGCAATACAGGATTATCAACCGGCCCGCATCTGCATTACTCTGTCTGGAAGGGAGATATGCTTATGAACCCCATGCAGTTTGTAGATTTAAATTATACCGATGAGGTGAGGGCGGAATTTGCGGCAAGGGGAGTGGCAGACCATTGAATATCGGAAAACGAATCAAGGTCCATCCACTTATTCTTCCGCCTGTGGTATGGCTTCTTGCAAGGGGAGAGCTTGGGAAATTTTTGCTCCTTCTATGGTTTGTAACTGTCCACGAATTGAGCCATTGTATTATGGCAGTGGCCTTGGGTGCAAAATTAAAACAGATATTGATAACACCGGTAGGGGAACGGGCTATTATTCAGAATTTGGAGAGGCTTTCCTTGGGGAAACGGCTTGCGATTCTTTTGGCAGGGCCAGTGGGCAGTCTTTTTGTAGGCTGGGCTTGCTTTTTTTTGGCAAAAGGAAATGCTGCAAGAATGGAATATGCTATCATGAACTGGATAATCGGTGGTTTTAATCTTCTCCCTTTTTTGCCTATGGACGGGGGCGGTATCCTTTGGAATCTATTGGGGAGAAAATACGGCACGCTGAAAACAGCAGGGGTATTCATAAAAATCAGCCGTGGTTTTGGGTGGTTTTTGATTGTGGTGGGCATAGTACAGGTTATTTTATATCCTTTTAATATTTCACTGATGGTAATCGGCTGTTATTTTGTTTCTGTCAATCGGCGGGAATATTTATATATTACATATCGTACCTACAAAGAGCTTTTGGCAGAAAAGAGGAAAGAGATGCCCATAAAGGGTGTTTTAGTAAAGGGGGAAGCACGACTGGGGGAACTGGCACAGCAGATGAATCTGGATGATTACTGCATCTTTTACAGGGAAAAAGACGGTATACTGGAGAAAAAAAGCCAAGGAGAGGTCATGAAAGAATTGATGGAGCAGGGCGCAGGCGGTAGGGTCTGGGAGTTATAAAATGGTTTGATTGAGAAAATAAAAGAGGGCTGTTGCAAAAAAAGGAAAAAATCCGTTTTGCGACAGCCCTTCTTTTCGCAGCTGTAATACAGTAAATTATGATAGATTCAGGTTTTAACACTTCCATTTCTTGTTTTGAAAAAAAGGAAATAGACTGTCCTTTTGATGGGTTATGTCGAACCGGGTTGGATTTTATTGACACGCTGAAACTTTTAGAAATAAATATTGGGGCCACTTGGCTGCTTTCTATATTTTACGTGCAATTTGGGCGTTTTTCGGTTATGATATAAAATGAAGATTTTTTGGAATTTGATGTGGAGGTTAGAACATGAAAAATTTGATACCTGATGAGGTATTATTACAGGTAGAAAAACCGGGACGATACACAGGAAATGAAATCAATATGGTGAAAAAGAATCCAACGGAGGTGGACATCCGTTTCGGTTTTTGCTTTCCTGATGTTTATGAAGTGGGAATGTCCCATCTGGGGCTTCAGATATTATACTTTTTTTTGAACAGAAGAGAAGATACCTATTGTGAACGTGTTTTTGCACCTTGGTTCGATATGGATAAAATGATGCGGGAACGTAAAATCCCCTTATTTTCTATTGAAACCCAAGAAAGTGTGAAAAATTTTGACTTTCTGGGGTTTACACTACAATATGAAATGAGTTATACAAATGTCATCAATATGTTGGATTTGGCTGGTATCCCCATTTTTGCAAAAGACAGAACAGAGGAGGATCCCATCATTCTTTGCGGAGGATCCTGTGCGTATAATCCGGAGCCTTTGGCAGAAATTGCCGATTGCTTTTACTTGGGCGAGGGCGAGGTGCTTTATGATGATATTCTTGACCTTTACAAGGAAAACAAAAAAGAAGGCGGAACCAAGGAGCAGTTCTTAGAAAAGCTCCTGCGCTTTGATGGTATTTATGTACCGAAATATTATGACGTGACATACAAAGAAAATGGGGAAATCGCTTCCTTTATGCCGAATCATCCCCATGCCAGAAAGCTTTTGCACAAAGTTATTGTGACAGATATGGACAAGGCTTTTTTCCCTGAAAAACAGTTGGTGCCTTTGATTGATGTGGTTCATGACAGAGTAACGCTGGAATTGTTCCGTGGCTGTATTAGAGGATGTCGTTTCTGTCAGGCAGGCTTTATTTACCGCCCTGTCCGAGAAAAAATGCCGAATACCCTTTTGGAACAGGCAAAGCATCTGGTTGAAACATCGGGGCATGAGGAAATTTCTTTACTTTCTCTTAGCACCAGTGACTATACTTGCTTTCCACAGCTTGCCAATGGTTTATTGGATGAGTTTTCCAAGGACGAGGTAAATCTTTCCCTGCCATCCTTGCGAATTGATGCTTTTTCCTTGGAATTGATGCAGAAAATCCAAGAGGTGAGAAAAAGTTCCTTGACCTTTGCACCGGAGGCAGGAACCCAAAGACTGCGTAATGTCATCAATAAAAACCTTTCCGAAGCAGAAATTATGCGCGGTTGCGGTTTGGCTTTTGAAGGAGGCTGGAACCGTGTAAAGCTGTATTTTATGATTGGGCTGCCTACGGAAACGGAAGAGGATTTGAAGGGCATTGCCAAGCTTTCTGAGCAGATTGTGGAAAGGTACTATGAACTGCCAAAAGAAAAGAGAAGTCGTCCTGTGCAGGTCGTAGCCAGCAGTTCTTGTTTTGTGCCAAAGCCCTTTACCCCTTTTCAGTGGGATGCACAGGATACCCATACAGAATTTTTAGAAAAAGCCAAAATTGTAAAAAAACAGATAACGAAAAAACAATTAAAATATAACTATCATGATGCAAAGCTCAGTTCGTTGGAGGGCGTTGTTGCAAGAGGTGATAGAAGAATTGGACAGGTTCTCTATCGGGCGTGGCAGTTAGGCAGTATTTTTGACGGCTGGTCAGATTTATTTGATTACCAGAAATGGATGCAGGCCTTTGAGGAAAACGGCATTGACCCATATTTTTATACCCACA
>CAZCDP010000064.1:3347-8088 GCA_964497675.1 uncultured Candidatus Epulonipiscium sp. | reverse complement strand
TAATCATATCAATAATAGACATGGTCAGCATAGCAGCAGAAACAGCTAAAGATACTGCACTAAGCACTAATTTTGTCACCTTCATTGAAGATACCCCCTTCTCATTATTTGAAATATGCAACACCCGAAGCAAAGACTTTCTGGTCCTTGTTTCCAGGTACATTCTTGTAAAGTCCTTCACCGATTCGTTCAGAATGGCCCATTTTACCGAATACCCTTCCGTCAGGGCTGGTAATGCCTTCAATAGCCAACATAGAACCATTCGGGTTATAACGGATGTCATAAGTTGGTCTACCTGCCGGATCCACATATTGTGTAGCAATCTGTCCCTTAGCCTCCAACTCAGCCAGTACAGCCTGGGGTGCAATGAATCGTCCTTCGCCGTGAGAAACCGGGATAGTATGCAAATCTCCTGTTTCCACGCCCCAAAGCCATGGGGATAATGTGGAGGTGATTTTTGTATCTATCAGACAGGATACATGACGTCCGATGGTATTATATGTTAACGTTGGACTATTGGCATCAATATCCCTGATTTCTCCATAAGGAACAAGTCCTAACTTTACCAGCGCTTGAAAGCCATTACAGATACCGAGCATCAAACCATCGCGGTTCTTTAAAAGCTCCATAACAGCATCTTTGATATATGGATTTCTAAATGCTGCAGCAATAAATTTTCCAGACCCATCCGGTTCATCACCGGCACTGAATCCACCGGGAAGCATAATAATTTGAGAATTTTTAATAGCGGCCTCCATTTTACGGATGGTTTCTTCCAAGGCTTGTACGGAAAGATTGGAAACAACCATTGTTTCCACTTCTGCACCTGCTTTTTCAAAAGCACGTTTAGAATCATATTCGCAGTTTGTGCCAGGGAATACAGGAATAAACACTCTCGGTTTCGCAATCGTCTGCCCATGTTTCGCCTTTTCCTTTATAACATAAGGCTTAATCAGGGGGTTTCCAGGAAGCGAATCCTTTATTTTAGTTGGAAATACTTTTTCCAAAGGCTGCTGCCACACTTCTAAGGCTTCTTTCACATCAATCTGCATTTCTCCCCAAGTGATGGTGGGTTCTGCTGTTGTTTCACCCAAAATCAATGCATCCAGCCCCATAAAATCAATAACTTTTGCATCAGCCAATTCCAGTACAAAGGAGCCGTAATCGGGTTTGAAGAATTCTTCCGGTTGTATTTCATTATTAATCTTTACGCCAATAAAATTGCCAAATGTCATTTTACTGATAGCTTCTGCTATCCCTCCCGCTCTGACTGTGTGAGCGGAAACACAAATCCCTTGTTCGATATAACCATTGACCAATTCAAACAATCTCTTTAAATAATCAAAATCCGGAAGGTCATATTTATCCCGTTTTGCAGGAAGATAAACCACCATATTACCCGATTTTTTGAACTCCGGTGAAATAATATGCTCTACCTTCGCCGAATCCACCGCAAAAGAAATTAGTGTTGGTGGAACTGTCAGTTCCTCAAAGGTTCCGGACATACTGTCCTTTCCACCGATTGCCGCAACACCCAGCTCCATCTGAGCACGAAAAGCACCAATCAGTGCCGCAAAAGGCTTGCCCCATTTTGTATAATCTGTACCAAGGCTCTCAAAATATTCCTGAAAAGACAGACGAACTTTTTTATAGTCACCGCCTGCCGCCACGATTTTTGCCAAAGATTCCACAACTGCATAAACAGCACCATGGAATGGACTCCATTTTGCAATTTTCGGATTGTATCCAAAACTCATCAATGTTGCCGTTGTCGTTTCACCCTCCATCATAGGCACTTTTGCCGCCATAACTTCCGGAGGTGTCATCTGATTTTTACCGCCAAAAGGCATCAGTACCGTATTGGCGCCAATTGTGGAGTCAAATCGTTCTACCAGGCCCTTCTGTCCTGCCACATTGAGTTTTTTCAGAACCTCTAACCATGCACCTTTCAAGTCCTCTGTAATCTTGTTTGCAGGTGCAGCAGTTGTATCAAAATAACCGCCCTTTTCAGGCATTGTTACATAAACTTCTGTTGTCTGCACTGTTCCATTTGTGTCTAAGAAATCTCTAGAGATATTAACAATATCCTTATTACGCCATTTCATAACAAGGCGTCTATCACCCGTTACCACAGCAACCTGTGTCGCTTCCAGATTTTCTTCTGCCGCATAACGAATAAATGCCGCCACATTTTCCTTTGCTACAACAACAGCCATACGTTCCTGAGATTCGGAAATAGCCAGCTCCGTACCATCCAATCCATCATATTTTTTCGGTACTGCATCTAAATCTATTTCAAGTCCCTCTGCCAATTCGCCAATGGCAACGGAAACGCCGCCAGCACCAAAATCATTACAGCGCTTAATCATTTCACTGACAACTGGATTTCTGAATAATCTCTGTAATTTTCGTTCTGTGGGCGCATTGCCCTTCTGCACTTCTGCTCCACAGGTTTCGATGGATTCCACCGTATGCTCTTTGGAGGAGCCTGTTGCGCCGCCGCAGCCATCACGTCCTGTTCTGCCGCCGGCTAAAAGAATAACATCACCAGGCTGTGGTACTTCTCTGATTACGTGTTTCTTTTTGGCTGCCGCAATGACCGCGCCGACTTCCATTCTCTTTGCAACAAAGCCTTCATCGTAAAGCTCAACAACTTGTCCTGTCGCAAGACCAATTTGATTGCCATAGGAGCTATATCCTTTGGCGGCTTCTGTCACAATTTTGCGCTGAGGCAATTTTCCGGCAAGGGTATCTGAAACCTTTGCATTAGGATTTCCTGCCCCTGTTACACGCATGGCCTGATAAACATAAGACCGTCCTGACAATGGGTCACGGATAGCACCGCCCAAACAGGTAGCGGCACCGCCGAAAGGTTCGATTTCCGTAGGATGGTTATGTGTTTCATTTTTAAACATAATGAGCCAATCCTCGGTCACTCCGTCAACATCAACGGGAACCACAATGGAACAAGCATTGATTTCTTCAGACACATCTAGATTGTCCAAAATTCCTTTTTTACGCAGTGATTTCATACCCAATACAGCAATATCCATTAAATTGATATCTCTATGGGCTTCCTTTTCTTCATATACATAATTTCTCTCCGCTTTGTAGGCTTCAAAGGCTTCAAGAAAAGGTGTTTTATAGTAGCCATCCTCCACATCAACCGTTTCGATTTTAGTCTGGAATGTAGTATGTCTGCAATGATCCGACCAATAAGTATCAATCACCTTGATTTCAGTTACGGTTGGATTTCGTTTTTCAACATTTTTAAAGTATTCCTGACAAAAAAGCATATCCTCTCGGCTCATGGCAGTACCCAGTTCCGTTCTCAATTTATCAATTTCCCCTTCGGTTTTATCGATAAATCCTTCAAACACTTTTACGTCCTCTGGTCTCTCCGTTTGCAGTTTCAAACTTTTCGGTTTCTCCAAAGCGGCTTCTCTGCTGTCTACAGGGTTGATGCAGTATGCTTTAATTTGTGCTGTTTCTTCCGGGGAAATCTCTCCCTTTAACGCATAAACCTTGGCAACGGCAATGGCTGGTTTTTCCGCCTGAGAAATCAACTGGATACACTGCATTGCTGAGTCTGCCCGCTGATCATACTGTCCCGGCAGATATTCAGTAGCAAAAGCGATTTCATCCCTATCAAATGGTACCGTTTCTTCATAAACAAAATCTACAGGCGGTTCCGAAAAAATTGTATTTTTTGCGTCCTCGTAATCCCTGTCACAAATGCCCTCCACATCATACCTGTTCAGTATGCGCAGACCTTTCAGCCCTGCGATTCCCAGATTTTCCTGTAGATCCTCCAACAAGTGCTGTGCTTCAACGTCACAGCCTGCTTTTTTCTCCACATACAGACGTCTTATCTCTCCCATAAATACATCCCTTCCATAATCTCTTGGTTATTTTCTGTGGTTTTATAAAAAAATGATTGCGCTAAATCTAGATTTATTTTATCATGTAAGTTAAAATATGTAAAATCTTATATTTTTTTTATTCCTATAAAAATGAATAAATTTTTATGAAAGAATCAAGGTTTTCTCACTAAAATGCTAATTTTTTCAAAAAAAGGATGTGACCTTATGTTTTTTATTATTGGAATCTCGTCGGGTGTAAAACAACTGACCTTTTTGCAGACTATTGTTTGCCCAAAATGCGATCATTTTGGCCGTCTTACTATATTTATGACCTACACTTATTTCAGCTTCTTTTTTATACCTCTATTCAAATGGGGAAAGAAGTATTATGCAAAAACAAGCTGCTGCAACGCAGTTTATTCCATTGCTCCTGAGTTAGGAAAATCTATTGAAAAAGGTGAAACCATTACCCTCTCCCAAGAAGATTTGCATTTTGCGGAAACCGAAGCACATTTTGGAAGGGAATGTCCCCTCTGCGGCTATCCTGTTTCCGACTCTTTTGAATACTGCCCAAAATGCGGCAGAAAATTATGATAAGCCGCCAATTTTAGAAAGTATACCCGAATTGCCCTAGGAAATACGGTTTCTAACCAAAACTCAGACAAAACATGGAGAAAGCTCATCTTTCAGCTTTTTTTTAAATGCCCTTATACAAAAACTCTCTAATAATATAAATCTGTCGAAAAACTGCCTGTTCACCTCGAAAAAGCAAGAGGCTTGGGGAAAAGTTTCCCCAACTGGAATCGCGCAGGACGGATTCATTACGCACCCCGAAGAAACGGGGACGTCCGAAGGACGGCTTTTGCCAAAGGCAAAAG
>CAZCDP010000064.1:0-3247 GCA_964497675.1 uncultured Candidatus Epulonipiscium sp. | reverse complement strand
AGAAACGGGGACGTCCGAAGGACGGCTTTTGCCAAAGGCAAAAGGGCTTGACCACATCTACTTTTTTAACACACTCATATAAATCATCTATACAAACAGAAGTGCGTTACTATCTGTGCAAGATGATTGTATCAGTCAATGATTAATTTTAAAAGGGGGGCTTAATTCAAGAAAACCTATCTCAACCTCAGAAAACACAGGTATCCCTATTTCGTGAAAAAAAGATTCTGCAAAGCTTTTCCTATCATGCCCCTGTTTCTTTGAAAAGTCAGTGCTTATGCCTATTGGAGGTTTGTTCCTTAGGCGCAAATAAAAAAAGCCTTCTCAGCTTATCACCCATTTTAGCCTTAAACATATGATATAGAAGAATGATTTTAATACTAATATCTTAAAAGGAGGCTTTAATTATGGGAACATTTGAATTAGAAAACATCGTTGGCATCTCTGCCGAATGTAAAAATCCCAATGAAGATTGCATTATTGCACAAAAGATTTTCGATCAGTGCAGATTACAAAAATGCCTTTCTCCGGCTATTTTAGGCCCTGCCAGAGCCGCAAGAAACGTTCCCACCTGTAACGAAATGCTTTGTGAAGGCGATATTATCGTTCCACCATGTAATGCTGCTTCCGTTACGATGAAAAACCTGAACCTGACAAAAATTGAAATTCTCAGCAAAACGCAAAATCCCTTGAAGGATGGCTGCTGGGACATCGAATTAAAATATGTGTTTAACTATAATCTGGAATTCAGAAAATCTGACGGTACAGAAATCTGCTGTATCCCAGCAACCAGTGTTTACACTCTGAAAGTAACCTTATTCGGTTCCTCAGAATCCGATGTTACCGTTGCAACAGATATGTACTGCTGCTGTGAGTATATGGCAGGCGGGCCTTTTGTCAACGCAGAAGGAAAAGCCATGGGACTTCAGGCTGAGTTGAAATATCCGAATAACTGTGGATGCGACTGTGGATGCGACTGTGGATCTAGGTGTGGCTGTGATAGCACCGCCTTTGATGCACCAATAGCAGTAAACGTAACCATCGGCTTATTCACTATCATAAAATTGTTCCGTACCGTAAATATGTTAGTGCGTTCCCTAGGTAACTGTGTACCGAAAAAATGCGTCAGTCCTTCCAGTGCAGTCGACCCGTGCGAATTTTTTGATAATCTTAAATTCCCTATGGAAATCTTTGCGCCTACAGCAACTCCAACAACCTGTTACGACTTAGAAGGCCATGGTTGCGGTAGTTGTGGTAACGCTGGCTGTGGCTGCGGTCATGACGATAACAACAGTGATAACTGTGGTGGCTGTGGCTGTGGCAGTGGCCGCAAAAATAAATATACCTGTCCTAGATAACAAACCGTCACCCCTCAGTATTAAAAATCATTCTGCATCATTTATCTTATGACGGCTTGTGAGATAATCCGCACACTGCTGTAAACAGAGCCGATGTTTCCTTCTTCTTCAAAGGCCATCGGCTCAAATATCATATCAAGTCTGCACAGGGTAAGGTAAAGCTCTACTCTGTCAGTATGTCTATAAAATTAACACGCTGTTCGCCAAAATCTTCATTTTGGCGAACTTTTAATGAAAATAGAAAGCGACCATTCTCGTCGGCTTTAGAAAAATTATTTAAAACCTTGGCCTTTCTGCGAAAATTATTTTTTATATTATTTTTTACCTTCTTCATAATTCTGAACCGGGTATACCATATTTTCTTCCTTTAACTGATGAAGCACTTCATCCAAAAAAATTTTACACTCGATTTTTGTAATTCCCAGATTATGGTCTAAGTAATTTCCACACATATAGGACTTTGCAGCAGGAATTTCTCCGTCGTATTCTGCCATATACTCATAGGATTTTGTAATAATTTCCGCAACATCCTTTGATTCCAAATCCCCTTTAAAAATTACATACATCCCTGTACGGCAGCCCATAGGTCCAACATAAATCGTTTTGTCAGCCCAAATGCTACTGCTTCTAAAATAAGTCGCCATAAGATGCTCAATGGTATGCATTACAGAAGTATCCATCACAGGCTCGCGATTCGGTTCTTTCATTCTTACATCAAATGTCGTTACTACGCTATCTCCGACTTGATCTTTTCTGGAAACATAGATTCCACGCAAAAGTTTATTGTGGTCAATGCCAAAGCTGGTAACATCCATAGTTCTTCTCTCCTTTTTTTCATATATTCTACGACTTTATTGTATACCGCTGATTTTAGGAAAACAAGTCTAATTTCAAAAAACTACCTTAAACTTATAGAATACCTGTTTCTTTCTACAAAAAATATTGCAGTTTTTTTAGAAATAACTTATACTGTATTCATCAGTCTGGAGGAATATTTTGGGAGTAACGAAACCAAAAATTGCATCACTACTTTTCCAAAGATTCATTTTACCCGTTTTCACCAGATATTTGTAAAATAAAATAAAGAACATTGCTCATGCTCTTAGCCTTATTTGCAGGGTCAATGGGCATTACCCTTATTTTTATTCCGTAGCACTGCATAGTATGAACTATTGTTATAAGGCAAAAGCTAGAAGGCTGCTCCCAAATTATGATTAGCCTGCTTGCTCCACAATGCTAAAGAAGCTTATTTATTCGATGCAACCCGTCCAGTCAAACTTTTTTGCATACTTATTTAGAAATCAAAAAAAATTGCAGTGCACCATATGGAAAGCTTTTGATATGGATGACCTAGGGTCAGATGACTTGCATCAGTTTTCAGATTGATGATGATTTGTTTTATTTTGAATTTTCCGCCCGAATAGGCGAACAGCTACCCATTACGAATCCTTTTTTTAAAAGCACACCGGATTTTTCCTTTCGTACCTTTTCATAAGGTGAGCAGAAATTTACTGCTTTTTGTTTTCAACTGAAAACTTGATAATCAAAAACAACAAAATATATATTGTCATAATCAGACAAAAGTATAAGAACAGAGGGAGATTACAATGAATTGCATTTTAACCAGAGAACAAGCATGGGAACTTTTAACAATGTATAACAAAGACCCGTTTCACCTGCGCCATGCCCAGGTCGTTGAAGGTGTCATGGGCTATTTTGCTAAAGAACTGGGCTACGAAAATGAGGTTGATTTTTGGAAAATTGTCGGCCTTTTACATGATTTGGATTTACCAATTCTCGTCGGAGCTTCACGAAAATCATTTATTGGTAAAGTGACCGGTGAAGTTGAACCGGCAAATAGATTGTCTGGGTCTTTAGCTGTGGCTGTA
>CAZCDP010000063.1:0-8133 GCA_964497675.1 uncultured Candidatus Epulonipiscium sp. | reverse complement strand
AACTGTTATCAATTTGTTATCAAAAGACTTTTGAAAGTGCCGCAAACCCGCATAAACACTGGGTTTTTACGATACTCCAACTTATTCCCACTCGATAGTCGCAGTTGGCTTTGGTGATAAGTCGTAGCACACACGATTTACATTTTTTACTTCTTTTAAAATACGGTTTGTAATTTTCTGCAAAACAGGCCATTCAATCTGTTCGATTGTGGCTGTCATAGCATCGATGGTGTTGATGGCACGGATAATAACGGGATATTCAAAGCTTCTGGCATTGTCCCGAACGCCTACGGATTTAAAATCAGGTACAACGGTAAAGTACTGCCAAACCGTTTTATTCAGCCCTGCTTTTGCAAACTCCTCCTGCAAAATCGCATCAGATTCCCGTACCGCTTCCAGACGTTCCTTTGTAATGGCACCCAGACATCTGACACCAAGACCGGGGCCCGGGAATGGCTGACGAAATACCATTTCATCGGGCAAGCCCAGTTCCAGACCACATTCTCTGACTTCGTCCTTGAATAACTGTCGCAAAGGCTCTACCAAGGAGAACTGAAGGTCTTCAGGCAAACCTCCCACATTATGATGTGATTTTACCATTTTTGCTGTTTTTGTACCGCTTTCCACGATGTCAGGGTAAATGGTTCCCTGTGCAAGAAAATCAATACCGGAAAGCTTCCTAGCTTCTTCTTCAAAGACGCGGATAAATTCTGTTCCAATGATTTTCCGCTTTTGTTCCGGATCAGCCACATCCTTTAGTTTAGACAAAAAACGCTCCGACGCATCCACATAAATGAGGTTTGCATCCAACTGATTTGTAAAAACTTCTACAACCGCCTCAGACTCACCTTTTCTCATAAGCCCATGATTCACATGAACACAAACCAGTTGTTTTCCAATGGCCTTGATGAGTAGTGCCGCAACAACAGAGCTGTCTACGCCGCCGGATAATGCCAATAAAACCTTACGCCCACCAACCTGTGCTTTAATCAGCTCCAACTGGTCCGCAATGAAATTTTTCATATTCCAATTTGCTTCCGCCTTACAGGTATCAAAAACAAAAGCTTTCAATACCTTTGTTACTGCTTCTTCCCCCTCAGGCCATGTTGTCAATGTATTCTCGCATTTTGCTGCTTCATGGTTCACTGCCATAACAGGACAGCCCGCTTCATAAATATGTGGGCCTACATCAATGGATTTTCCGTCTACAATACGGTTTTCACCACCATTTATAATGATGCCTTTTACATTTGGTAATGCCTTCAGTTCCTGTGCTGTGATATCATGAGGATAAATTTCACTGTATACACCCAAGGCGCGAATGGCCCTAGCCAGCGCCGTATTTTCCGTACTGCCCAAATCTAAAATCACAACTAAGTCTTGTTTCATTTTATTTGCTCCCATCTCTTGTCATTTCCGTACTTTATCCTAGGGGCTTTCAGAAACACCCTAAATTCGCAACAACATTAGCTTATCACAAAATACTGTAAAAAATCAATATTCTCAAGAGAATTTATCCATTTCCGCCCACTTTTTTAAAGTTGATGCATAAAACAAAACCTTGGTGGGTTTACCTCCAAACCACCACGAGGGTGCAACCCTCAACCCATAAGGTCAAACTACGTTTTCCTGGAAGCTCCCAACCTAAACCCTCACAATAATTAGCGGCGTATAGGTTTTCTCTCCGGTCTAAGAAAACGCAGTGTTCCGATAACAGTTATTTACCCCTCTTTTTAGGACACCGACAAAAGGGGTGCGTTTGAGGTACACCTCAAGATTTTGCAGGCTTTACACTTTTTCAATGGTCTGTGATACTCCTGCTTTTCCTGTCATCCTATTTTTATTTTTTTTGTTTTTCCATTTTTTCATCCCATATAAAATTATCCCTAAGTCTTGTATTACCAATATAGACGGCCACTGCCCCCAAAACACGTCCTGTAATTTTTACAGCAGGAAGCAAATCCTTCCAGTTCAAAAGCTCCACATATTCAATTTTTGCCAAAGGCTCGTTTTTAATGATGTCTGTCATTTTATTTATGACAGCAGCACCATTTCTTTCGCCCCCCTCTATGGCGGCTCTTCCTGCTTTTAATGCTCGGCTCAAAACCACAGCCGCCGCTCTTTCCTCTGGGTTCAGTTCCTTGTTTCGTGCGCTTTTGGCAAGACCGTCCTCCTCTCTCGTTACAGGACAATCCACAATCCTGACATTGAAATTCAAGTCACGCACCATTTGACCAATCATAGCCAACTGTCTGGCGTCCTTCTCTCCGAAATAAGCTTTATCGGGAGTTAGGATATGGAACAGCTTTGCCACTGCCGTACTGACACCCTGATAATAAAGAGGACTCTTGGGGCACCACACGCCTTCTATCTGTTCGTACACTTCAATGGAGGAAGCGAAAGCTTCGTCATACATTTCTGAAAATTCAGGATAAAAAACTAGGTCCACTCCATGCTTTTCACATAGCTTCAAATCCTTGCTTAGACCTTCCTCATCCAGTTTTCGGCTCTTCTGGCAACGGGGCAAAAGGTCTGTAACAATGCTGACCACAACTTTATCATTCTCTTTTACCGCTCTGTTAAAAACACCCTGATGTCCTTCATGCAGACGTCCCATAGTCGGAACAAGCCCGATGGTGCCAACTTCTTTTTTCCACCGTTCGATAATTTCTCTTGCTTCCTTTATGGTTGAAACAACTTTCATACCAATCCCTCCTTCAAATAGTCACTCCTACGCTTATCCCCTATGGTAAATATCCCCAATAGGCAGTCAAATCAAACCCATTTTTTTATCTATCCCCATCCTTTCTTTTTCATACCAATTTTTTCTTGTTTGCTTGCCATATAAACATAGCTTCCAGTCCACTGTAACTGTTTCTGGTTTATAAAAAAATCCGACCAACAAGAGAAACCCCTCGCCGGCCGGATTTAAAGATTTATCCGCGCAAAATTATTCTTTTGCTTTGACCTTCTATTTTATTAACGTTCTCTGGAATAAATCTCCACAACTTTGCTTTCTTCCAATGTCAGTTCTACGGTAATATCGTAACCGTCCTCATAACCAAGCTGCAAGGCCCTAGCACTTTTATAATCACCGGTGCAAGGAAGGGATCTGCTATCTAAATCATAGGTCAAGTTCTTTTCGTCCCTTGTCTTCACTTCAATGGTTTTATCAGAAGTGCTGATATCCGTCAGCGTACCGGAAACATGAATGGTACGTGCTTCTATTTTTGTTACTTCATCATTTTTAATGGTCAGTTCCGCAGTAAAAGTTCTATCACGGTCGTCTACAGCTGTCATCAGCTTGGATACAGAACTTGTTTTTTCATCCAATTCCACTGTAACGTCTGATGCCAAATCTCTTGTACTCTTGCCCTTTATGGCAATGGTACTCTTGGTCATGGATTTGATGTCGCCGCTTTCCTCTCTGCCGGCACTGGTTCTCTTCGCAGATGCATCCACCTTTACAACCTTGTCGTTTCTGTCAAGATAAATGGTTGCATAGAAATCATCTCTATCATCTTCAGCCCTTTCAAATGCTCTTTCAACTGACCGCAAGGTGCTGCTTTTGGACTCAAGATAATAGCTTACATCCGATGCCATTTTATAGGTATTCTTACCATCTCTGTCCTCATCAATTCTGATTTCCGCATCATCTATCCGAAGGACTGCACCGTCAATGGATTTTTTATATTCTTTATCATCCACATCTTCTTTATCTGCAGAAGCATAAAGCTTTGATACATCACCCGAGGAGTCCAGGAGAAGTTTTACATAAAAATCATTTCCCTTATCCTCAGCCCTGTTATAGGCTCCATCAACTCTTCTAAAAGAGCTTTCATCACCTTCCAGATAATATCTTGTAGACGAAGTCAATTTATAATTCTCTGTTGATTTGCTGCTGAATTTTTTGACTTTAATCCGATCAGACGAAAAACTGTTAATTGTACCTGTTACCGTAGATTTATCATCCTTGGAGTTCGAAAATTTATCCTCAGAAACAAGAAGTTTCTTAACTCTATCCTTAGAATCTACATAAAACTTCACATAAAGTGTCGTATCTTTGTCCCTTGAAGCAGACCGAACTTTGCTAATTGTTGAGTCTTTATTTTCCAACAGTATTGTAGGGTTGCTTGCCCATGAATAATCTTCCGTTTTGCTGCTGGATGTTTTTTTATAACTGAGTTCATCCTCTGTGATAGAAACGAGGGTTCCCGTATATCCGCTTTCCTCATCGCTGGTTACCTTAACTGCAGTCACCAAGCCGCTGCTATCCAAAGATACAGTGACCTTCAAATTATTTTCCTTATATGCATCAAAAAGTGCTTTCATCGTTGCAGATTTACCGTCCAACGTCATGGTGTATTTATTAGCATAGGAGAAACTTTCCACCTTGCCATCACTCTTTAATACATAGATTTTTGAATTGGTAATTTCATCGATCGTACCTGTAACCTCTTTAGAAGCTGATGGGTTTGCATCACTGAGAAGACGGATTACGTTAACCTTTGCACCGGTAAAGTTAACTGATATTCCATCACCGATGTCCAAATCAGAAATATTCAGCTGTAATGCCGTTTCGCCTTTTAGTACAAACGTTGTACCATTGACCAAAAAGCCCTGTCTTTGTCCGTCTGGTGTCAAAACTGCCAGAAGCTTGTTGCCGCCGTACTGTTCAATAGATGCGACAGTGCCTTTCATCTCTGTACTTCCATCGGGATTTGCAGGCTGAGTTGGCTGAGTTGGCTGATTTGGTAATGTTGTGCCGCCATTTACCGTATTATACGCTTTTAATGTTAACACTGCCATTTCTGCTCTGTTAATAAAAGCTTTTGGCGTAAAGTTTTTGTCGGTATCACCTACAAGGATGTCAAGCCGTGACAGCATATCCACATAAGGTACTGATGTGGGAGCAATGCTTGCTTTATCATGGAAGTTCAGAGTTACATCCTGATTTACAGGATATAAATCGCTAAACATTTTTCCAAAAATCACTGCTACGCTCTCTCTGGTGGCATAGTTATCTTTTACTTTATTCCCTGCACGGGACATAAATCTGGATACATCCGTAAGGGAAATAGTATTGTTTTCCAATGCGTAGGAAACCGATTCATACGCCCATGCCGGAATATTGTAGCTTTTCATAACATGGGTCCATTTGGAAACTAGGTTTGTATCTGATTTTTTTAATTTGTTTGTTTTTTTCAAAATGGTATATGCAAGCTGTGTTGTTTCACAGTATGTAACTTTATCCCTTGCTCTAAATCTTAATTTTCCTGTCTTTGGGTGAACATCCCCTACAATTAGCCCTGCGTCTGCAACATTGTTGATATAGGTTTTTGCCCCATCCCATGGCACATCGTTAATGTCATAAAATTTTGCGCCATAGCTTGTCACGGTAAAACTGGATGCCGCCATGAACGCTGCCATGAAAAGTGTTAACTTACGTTTCATGATAATGCCCTCCTTTATCCGTTTTTCTACTTTCAAAAAAACATCTTACATATTTTACTTTACCATATTTTCTCTATAAATGATAGATTAATAACATTAAAGATTTCTTTCAATTATGTTACCATACAATTTCAATGCCCCCTTTTCACTATATAAGACGCTGTAAAAAGGAAAAAGTTTCATTTTTTATGTAAAAAGATGAAATAATTCACCTTCGAGGGTATCAAAGTCTACACCATCGATTAGGGGTTTTACCCCCAAACCGTCCCAAGGGTTTCACTCTGTATCTATACTGGAAAACTACGTTTTCCTTGAGAAACCAGACTTATCTGATTCCTCAAGCAAAGTTTTTCAGTTCTTTTTTTGAAAAAAAGAGCATAGGGGTGTGACGGACTTTTGACAATTTGAGATGAAATAACTCGCCTTACAGCGTGTCCATTAACTAAATTTCGCGGCAAAAATATAAGGGCTTTGCATACAAGCTGATTCCTTCCGCTCCATCCTTTCAATCATCGTCGTAATTTTTTCGTTTGTGGTAACTGCTGTGCCGTCAATCCCCTCATCCGCTTCTTTTGCTAGTTGTTCCGCCTCATTTTTCAGTCTGATAATATCCTTCTGCCATTTTTCTTTCACCCGCAGACCGATGAGTGCCATGTGTCCTTCCACAACAACCGCTGCCCCTTCCAGCTCTTCAATTTTCATAATGTTTTCCTTAATATCCTGTGCTCTTTTTTCATTGGTTTTTTCGTGAATCAATTCTTCCCCTTTGGCAATACGGATTTGAGAGAGGTTGTTTTCAATCCTCCCACCTGCACAGCCGCTCAGTATCAACATAGACATCACTGTAACCAAAATCACTTTTTTCATGCCGCCCCTCCTCTTTCAAGTTAAGCACCATTTTATCAGTACTTGTTATTATTTTTTATTTCACAAGCCATCTAAAAACTTTCAAATCAGTTCCTAACCCATTGTCGGCTTGCTTCTTTTTTTACCTTGTTATTTTAGTATTGCAGAATTACTTCTTTTTATGAAGGCAAATACTTGTAGTTCTGTGAAAAAATAATTCTTAAAAAATAAATTTTTTAAGAAAATTATGGTATAATAAAATGATAAAATGAAAATAAAGGGAGGGATTTCCATGTACGAAAACGCAAGAAGGCATTACCGTGTTGCAGAACGTGATATTTATGAAGACCCCTATGAAGGCGTTTATGTCACAAAGGAAGAACAGCAGAAATACCTCATCGTTACAGCAGGTCTGGTATTGTTATCCTTCCTCGGTGCAGTTGCTATTATTCTAAAAAAGAAAAACTGACCAACAAAGAACATAGGCCGGCAGTAACGATTCAAACGAAAGACAAACCCTAAATTTAGCCAATTATTTGCGAAGGGGGAATTGGGACGTCCGAAGGACGGCTTTTGCCAAAGGCAAAAGGGCTTGACCTCGCCCCCCAAAGAAATGGGGACGTCCAAAGGACGGCTTGCATCTTAAAACACTAGGGTGTAGACAAAGTCTACACCCGTAGCGTGGGCTGGTATCCACGCTTTTTTATTGCTAATTTTCGTCTGTTCCTATATAATAAGGAACAGGAAAATGTATAAAGAACCCTTGGAAAGGAAGAAAACTATGAAACTCGGAATCGTGGGGCTTCCCAACGTTGGGAAAAGCACCCTGTTTAATTCAATGACCTTAGGAAAAGCAGAGGCGGCAAACTACCCCTTTTGTACCATAGACCCCAATGTGGGCATCGTAACCGTCCCCGATGAACGGCTGACCAAGCTGACGGAAATGTATACCTCCGCCAAAACGACTCCTGCCGTCATCGAATTTGTGGACATTGCAGGGCTGGTAAAAGGTGCCAGCAAAGGCGAGGGCTTAGGAAACAAATTCCTCTCTCACATCAGAGAAGTGGATGCCATCGTTCATGTCGTACGCTGTTTTGAGGATGGTAATGTCGTTCATGTGGATGGCAGTATCGACCCCATACGTGACATCGAAACCATCAATATCGAGCTGATTTTCTCCGATTTGGAGATTTTGGACCGCCGTATCTCCAAAACGGTAAAAGCAGCCAAAGCTGACAAAGCTCTTCAGCATGAGCTGGAAATTTTGGAACAATTAAAAGCAGGTCTGGAAGAAGGAAAATGTGCCAGAGCCATAGAATTTGATACCCCCGAGGATATTTCCTTTGTGAACAGCCTGACACTTCTCACACAAAAGCCGGTACTGTATGCCGCCAATGTAACAGAAGACGACCTCGCAAGCGACGGTGCGGACAACCCCTTGGTTTCCAAAGTCAGAGCTTTTGCCAAAAAGGAAGGCTCCGAAGTATTTGTACTCTGTGCCAAAATTGAAGAGGAAATTTCCGATTTAGACGAATGTGACAAAAAAGAATTTTTAGCAGATTTGGGTGTCGAAACCAGCGGCCTTGACCGCCTGATTGCCGCCAGCTACAAGCTTTTGGGGCTTATCAGCTACTTAACAGCAGGCCCTACGGAATCCCGTGCATGGACCATTACAAAAGGTACAAAAGCACCCGGTGCTGCGGGCAAAATCCACAGCGACTTTGAACGTGGCTTTATCCGCGCCGAAGTAGTGAACTATGATGACCTCATGCGTTTAGGCTCCTACAATGCTGCAAAGGAGCAAGGTCTTGTACGTTCGGAAGGCAAGGAATA
>CAZCDP010000062.1:6990-8162 GCA_964497675.1 uncultured Candidatus Epulonipiscium sp. | reverse complement strand
ACCCTTGCTCTTGTACCGAAAATTGTTTTTTTGGGTATGGGATGTCGAAAAGGTACGCCTCTGGAAAAAATAGAAGCCCTTGCAATGCAGGTTTTGACAGAGCAGCATATATCCATTTTTGCTGTACAAGCAGTATGTTCCATTGATTTGAAACAAGAGGAATTGGGGATTTTGGAGTTTTGCAAAAAATACGGTTGGCATTTTGTAACATTTACGAAGGAAGAATTACAAAAAACAGAAGGTATTTTTTCCGCATCCTCTTTTGTAGAAAGCAAAGTGGGAGTGGATAATGTTTGTGAACGGGCGGCTGTTCTTGCCTGCGGCGGCAAGCTTTTGGTACAAAAAACGGCAAAGGACGGTGTAACAGTGGCGGTTGCAATAAAAAACTGGAGTGTTGATTTTGATGAATAGATTGATCATTGTGGGTATTGGCCCAGGAAATTTGGAACAAATAACCTATGGAGCAGGAAAAGCACTGGAGGAAAGCGACCTGATTGTAGGCTATACGGTCTATGTTGATTTGCTTCGTACCTACTTTCCCGAGAAAACCTATTATAGTACGGCGATGAAGCAGGAAACAGAACGTGTCCGCTATGCCATTGCCGAGGCACAAAAAGGTAAGACAGTTGCTGTGGTTTCCAGCGGTGACAGCGGTATTTACGGTATGGCAGGGTTGGCCTATGAGTTAGCAGCAGAAACGGACAATCTGGAAATACAAGTGATTGGGGGGGTAACGGCGGCAGTCAGCGGTGCAGCAGTACTGGGTGCCCCCTTGGTGCATGATTTTGCGGTCATTAGCTTGAGCGACCTTTTGACACCATGGGAGCGTATCGAAAAACGCTTGTCTATGGCGGCACAGGGGGATTTTGTCATCTGTATCTACAATCCTTCCAGTAAAAAACGCCATGACTATCTGCAAAAGGCTTGTGATATTCTTTTGTGTGACAGAAAAAAGGATACGGTTTGCGCTGTGGTGCGCAATATCGGCAGAGAAGGCGAAAGCTATGAGATATTGACGCTGGAAGAACTGCGGACAAAAGAAACAGATATGTTTACTACGGTTTTTGTGGGAAACAGCCAGACAAAAGTCATCAGAGGGAAAATGGTGACACCGAGGGGATATCATTATGTATAAATTATTGATTTTTGGCGGAACAACGGAAGGGCGGAAG
>CAZCDP010000062.1:3833-6964 GCA_964497675.1 uncultured Candidatus Epulonipiscium sp. | reverse complement strand
CAAACGAATACGGTTATTTTTTCAGGACGAATGAACAGAGAAGAAATGGCGGAAAAAATGGCGGCAGAAAATTACAGTTGTGTTATGGATGCTACCCATCCCTATGCGGTGGAAGTAACCCATAATATTGTGTTGGCCTGCAACGAAACAGGAACGCCCTATTATCGCTTGGTTCGGGAGCAGTCTGACGGGGATGCTTTTTTGACTGTACAATCGGTAGAAGAAGCGGTGGAGTTTTTGCAGGGTACAACAGGAAATATTCTTGTGACAACAGGAAGTAAGGAATTGCAAAAATTTACGGCACTGAAGGATTTTGCCCATAGGGTATATGCTCGTGTACTGCCGTCGGCAGAGGTTATTTTGCAATGCAAGGAATATGGATTGGAAGGAAAACACCTGATTTGTATGCAGGGGCCATTTTCTGCTGAAATGAACAAGGCTTTCCTTTTGCAGACAGAAGCAAGCTTTTTGGTGACAAAGGAATCGGGCAAAACAGGGGGATTCCCTGAAAAATTAGAGGGCGCCAAAGGCACCAAAGCAAAAGTCATTGTAATCGGCAGAAAAGAAGAAGAGGAAGGATATTCATTTACAGAACTAACTTCCTGTATCAGTCAAAAACTAGGATTACAGCCAAAACGGTGTGTGACATTGGTAGGAATCGGCATGGGGAACCATACTTTGACAGAGGAAGGAAAGGAAGCCATTACCAAGGCAGATTTAATTATTGGCGCAAGGCGTATGGTGGAAGCCCTTTCTGCTTTTGAAAAGGAGGTTTTTATCTCTTATCAAAGCCAGGAAATCTTCGATTTTTTGGAGAAAAACCCCCAATATTGTGATGTAGTGGTTGCTTTTTCCGGGGACATCGGATTTTATAGTGGTGCAAAAAAACTGTATGAGCTTTTGATGGATTATGAAGTGAAAACCATCTGCGGTGTCAGTTCCCTGTCTTATTTTATGGGAAAACTGCAAATGTCCTGGGAAGATGTAAAAATAATCAGCCTTCATGGAAAAGAAGAAAATATGCTGGGATACATTATGCAACATGAAAAATGCTTTGCTCTTTTGGGTACAAACAAGGGCATTGCTTCTTTGTGCCAAGATTTGTGCCGTTGCGGTATGGGGAATGTACAGCTTTTTGTCGGGGAACGTCTTTCCTACGAGGATGAAACCATGACGGTGGGGACAGCAGAAAGCTTACAGGGACAGGATTTTGATTCCTTGAGCGTTGTGTTGGCAGTGAATAAAAATGCAAAAAAAAGAAACCATTCTTTGCCTTTGGAGGACAGTGTATTCCTGCGGGGGAACGTACCTATGACTAAAGGCGAGGTGCGGCGGATTTCCCTTTCTAAGCTGGAGTTGAATGAGAAAGATGTGGTTTATGACATAGGCGCTGGAACAGGCTCTGTTTCCGTAGAAGCAGCTTTGCAATGCCCTCTGGGGCAGGTTTATGCCGTGGAAAAAAAGGCGGAAGCTGTGGAGTTGCTGAAAGAAAACCGAGAAAAATTTGAAGTGTGGAACATGATGATTATAGAAAGTACTGCACCGGAGGGTTTGGCGGAACTGCCTGCACCGGACAAGGTTTTTATCGGTGGTTCATCGGGAAATATGGAGGAGATTTTGTCATGTGTATTGGCGAAAAATCCCTTTGTAAAAGTGGCAGTTAATGTAATTGCACTGGAAACATTGGTGGTGACATTGCAGACCTTTGAAAAGCTTGGTTTGATAGATACAGAATATGTACAAATTGCCGTTTCCAAGGCGAAAAAAGTTGGAAGGTATCATATGATGAAGGGACAGAACCCTGTCTGGATTATTAGTGGAAAAGGGGCTGGGGAGGTATGAAGTTTCCAAGAATTATGATTTCTGCGCCGTCAAGCAATTCGGGAAAAACCATGGTAACCTGTGGGATTTTAAAAGCATTGGTAAGAAGAGGATTGAAAACAGCGGCATTTAAATGTGGTCCTGATTATATCGACACTATGTTCCATAGTAAAGTTGTAGGTGTACCTTCACGTAACTTGGATACTTTTTTTACAGGTGAAGAAGGCACAGTGGCATTGTTTTGTAAAAATGCAGCCTTAGATATTTCTGTTGTGGAAGGGGTTATGGGGCATTATGACGGTGTGGGGGGTATCACTTCCCAAGGTGGCAGCTATGATTTGAGCCGTGTGACAAAAACCCCGGTAGTGCTGGTTGTTGATGGGAAAGGGATGAGCCTTTCTCTGGTACCTCTTATTAAGGGCTTTCTGGACTATAAAGAAGATAGCCGTATTGAGGGTGTAATTTTAAACCGAATTTCTCCTATGCTTTATCCGAGAATAAAGGGAGTCATCGAAAAAGAACTGCCTGTAAAGGTTTACGGTTATTTGCCGAAACGGGAAGATTGTGCAGTGAAAAGCCGTTATCTGGGGCTTGTGACACCCAATGAACTGGAAAATCTGACAAAACAAATAGAGGAAACGGTGGATTTGGACGGACTTTTAAAATTAGCAGCAGAAGCAGAGGAATTACCGTTTACTCCCCCGCAGAAAAAAGCGGAGAAAAGGCTTTGCAAAATTGCTGTGGCGAAGGATGAGGCTTTTTGTTTTTATTATGAGGATAATTTGGACTTTTTGCGGGAGCAGGGCTGTGAATTGGTTTTTTTTAGCCCCATGAGGGATAGGACATTGCCCGAAGGTATTCAAGGACTTCTCTTAGGTGGTGGTTATCCGGAGCTTTACGGGAGAGTACTTTCCGAAAATGGGGAAATGCGGCGAGGTATAAAAAATGCACTGGAAAAGGGGATGCCTTGTGTGGCAGAATGCGGGGGGTTCCTTTACCTTCATGAAACCTTGGAGGATGAGAAAGGAAAGGTTTTTGATATGGTGGGAGTCATCAAAGGGAAAGCCTTTAACAGCCATAAACTGAATCGTTTTGGTTATGTGACTTTGACAGCAGAAAAGGACAATCTTTTTTGTAAAAAAGGTGAAACCATTGCCGCCCACGAATTTCATTATTGGGATAGTGAAAATTGTGGGGATGGGTTTAAGGCACAAAAGCCTTTGAGCCAGAGAAACTGGAAATGTATACACGGGGAAAGCAATTTTTTTGCTGGATTTCCTCATATTCATTTTTATGCAAATAAGTGCTTT
>CAZCDP010000062.1:0-3823 GCA_964497675.1 uncultured Candidatus Epulonipiscium sp. | reverse complement strand
TTGGAGAAAATTTTGTGGAACGTGTTTGTGCCTATAAAAAGGAAAACGGGTGAGAAAATTGGGGCTTTGGTTTTATGCGTTGGTGGCAGGGTTTTTGATGGACCTTTGTTTTGGTGATCCCTACTGTTTACCCCATCCTGTGAGGTGGATTGGTAGTTTTATAAGAAAAACAGAAAAAATGATACGAGATATGTTCCCTGATACAGAAAAAGGACAGTTTTTTGGTGGATTTGTTTTGGTGGTGGTAGTTCTATTTTTTTCTACCGTAATTCCTTATACACTTCTTTATTTAGCAGGGAAAGTGGGAACTTGGCTTGTCTTTTTATTGGAAACCATGATGTTTTATCAAATTTTGGCAGTAAAGTCCTTAAAAAAAGAAAGTATAAAGGTATATCAAGAATTGGTGAAAAACGACCTGCCCTCTGCCCGAAAGGCGGTTGCTAGGATTGTAGGACGGGATACTCAAAATCTGACGGTAGAAGGCGTGACTAAGGCGGCGGTAGAAACAGTGGCAGAAAACACCTCCGACGGCGTGGTGGCGCCTTTATTTTATATGGTTTTGGGAGGGCCTGCGTTAGGCTTTTTTTATAAAGCTGTTAACACCATGGATTCTATGGTAGGGTATAAAAATGAGAAGTATCTGTATTTTGGACGGTGTGCCGCCAAATTGGATGATGTTTTGAATTTCATTCCTGCAAGGCTTTCAGCAGGACTTATGGTAGTATCTGCTTTTCTTTGTGGGTTTGATGGCAAAAATGCATGGAGGATTTTTAAAAGGGACAGACAAAATCATGACAGCCCCAATTCCGCCCAGACAGAAGCGGCCTGTGCCGGTGCATTGGGCATTCAGTTGGCAGGGAATGCTTGGTATTTTGGCAAACTTCATGAAAAACCATTTATTGGAGATGCACTGCGTCCTGTGGAGCCGGAGGATATCCAAAGGGTGAACCGACTCCTTTATATGACAGCATTTTTGACAGTAGCGGTATTTGCGGCGGTGAAGATATTGGTTTTATGGTGAAGGAGAAACTATGAGAGATTATAAGCATGGCGGAGATATTTATAGTAATCAGGTTTGCCTTGATTTTTCGGCAAATATCAACCCTTTGGGGATGCCGGAGGGTGTCAAGCTGGCGGCGGCAGAAGCAGTAGCGGATTGTATTCATTACCCCGACCCTTACTGTGAAGAATTGACAAGGGCCATTGCCAAAAAGGAGGAGATTTCAGAAGGCTTTATACTTTGTGGTAATGGGGCGGCAGACCTAATCTATCGTTTTGTATTGGCAAAAAGGCCGAAGACAGCGATTATCCTTGCACCTGGGTTTTCGGAATATGAAGGTGCACTGAAAACCATGGATTGTGTGGTTAGGTATCATTTTTTACGGGAGGAAACGGGGTTTCGGTTAACGGAGGATTTTTTGGCAGAATTGACAGAGGATGTTGATGTAATATTTCTCTGCAACCCCAATAATCCCACAGGGCAGTTAATTGAGCCGATTTTAATGAAAAGGATACTGGAAAAGTGCAGAGAACAGAAAATTTTTCTTTTTGCCGATGAATGTTTTTTAGATTTTGTTGAGGATGGGGAAATCTACAGTTTGAAGAAAGAACTGGAAACAAATGATACCATCTTTATTTTGCGGGCATTTACAAAGCTTTATGCTATGGCAGGTCTTCGGCTTGGTTACTGTATTTGCAAAAATACAGAAATTTTAGATGGTATGCTACGGTGCAGTCAAAGCTGGGCTGTTTCCATTCCGGCACAGGCGGCTGGCTTAGCGGCGTTGGCAGAAAAGGAGTATGTGGCGAAAACCATGGAAACGATTCGGCAGGAGCGGCAATACTTAATAGAGGAACTGCACCGCCTAGAAATAACTTTTTTCCCGCCCATGGCAAACTATATTTTTTTAAAGTCGGAAAAAGACTTATACGCTTTACTGCTTGAGCGGGGCATATTAATTCGAAGCTGCCATAATTATCCGGGTTTGGGGCATGGGTTTTACCGTATCGCTGTAAAGAGCCATGAGGATAATATGGAACTAATCAAAACGTTGGAGTGCATAGAAAAGGGTGATTTGACATGGCAAAAGTAATAATGGTGCAGGGAACCATGTCTAATGTAGGAAAAAGTCTAATTGTGGCAGGACTTTGCAGGATTTTCAAAGAGGACGGTTATAGGGTTGCACCCTTTAAATCTCAAAATATGGCACTGAATTCTTTTATCACCAAAGAAGGTTTGGAAATGGGACGGGCACAAGTCATGCAGTGTGAAGCGGCAGGGGTGGAGCCTTCTGTTTTAATGAATCCTATCCTGTTGAAACCTACCAATGATATGGGTTCTCAGGTCATCGTCAACGGCGAGGTTTTAGGAAATATGAAAGCTGTGGATTATTTTAAGTATAAAAGGCAATTACTGCCTGAAGTGAAAAATGCTTTTGATAGTTTGGCAAAGGAATATGACATTATTGTCATAGAAGGGGCAGGAAGCCCTGCAGAGATTAATTTGAAGCAGGAAGATATTGTTAATATGGGTATGGCGGAACTGGCGGATGCGCCTGTGCTTTTGGCAGGGGATATTGACCGTGGTGGTGTATTTGCTCAATTAGCAGGAACGCTGATGTTATTGGAAAAGGAAGAACAAGAACGTGTCAAGGGTTTAATTATCAATAAGTTTCGAGGGGATAAAAGCATTTTACAACCCGGTGTTCAGATGTTGGAGGGAATATGTCAACGGCAGGTTTTAGGTGTTGTTCCCTATATGAACGTGGATATTGATGAAGAGGATAGCCTGACGGAGCGGTTTGAAGGAAAAGAAGCTACAGGGTTGGTAGACATTGCGGTCATTCATTTTCCCAGGATTTCTAATTTTACAGATTTTCATGTTTTGGAAACCATGGAGGGCGTTTCTTTGCGCTATGTGAAATATGCGGGAGAGTTGGGAAACCCTGATATGATTTTACTCCCTGGCACAAAAAATACCATGGAGGACTTGCTTTGGATGCGGCAATGTGGTCTGGAAACCCTGGTGCAGAAACAGGCGGCAGCAGGAACCATTGTTTTTGGTATCTGCGGCGGCTACCAAATCATGGGCGAAGAACTTTCCGATCCCCATGGTGTGGAGCGGGGCGGTGATATAAAAGGCATGGGACTTTTGCCTGTTACAACGGTTTTTGCACAAGAAAAAACAAGAACCAGAGTGAGGGGCACTTTTGGCAAAGTGGAGGGAGATTTATCCCTTCTTTCAGGCGTTACATTGGAGGGATATGAAATCCATATGGGAAACAGTATATGCAGGGATGATAGTTCTTTGACAAAAATCACAGAAACTGGGGATGTTCCAAAGCCTGATGGTGCACAAAAGGGGAATTGTTATGGTACCTATATCCATGGCATATTTGATGAGGAAGCAGTAGCAAAAACAGTCATATCCGCACTGTTTGAGAAAAAAGGGATTTCCTCTGACAAGGTGGTATCCTTCGACCGAAAGGCTTATAAGGAAAAGCAGTATAATATTTTGGCAAAGACGCTGCGGGAAAGTCTGGATATGGAAAAAATATATGAGATTTTGAAAAAGGGGGGGACTGAATGAAAATAGAATTGGAACAAGTGTTACCGGGAGAAATTGAAAAAAGAAGCTTTGAAATTATAGGAGAAGAATTGGGCGGAAAGATACTGGATAAAACCAATGAACCTGTTATCAAACGGGTGATTCATACAACGGCGGATTTTGAATATGCAGATACCCTTTGTTTTTCCAAAGATGCCGTAAAAAAAGCAAAAGCAGCACTGAAACAAGGGGCTTGTATTGTAACAGATACCCAGA
>CAZCDP010000061.1:6823-8235 GCA_964497675.1 uncultured Candidatus Epulonipiscium sp. | reverse complement strand
TCAGTTTGGTACAGAAAGGTTTCTATAACGGACTGATTTTCCACAGAGTTATCAGAGGCTTTATGATTCAGGGCGGGTGCCCCGATGGAACAGGAATGGGAGGCCCCGGCTATACGATTCCCGGTGAATTTGCTTATAACGGAGTAAAGAATGACCTGAAACATGATGCAGGGGTCATTTCCATGGCTCGTGCTATGCATCCGGATTCTGCAGGTTCTCAATTCTTTCTGATGCATGAAACATCTCCACATCTGGATGGACAGTATGCGGCTTTTGGAAAAGTCGTGGAAGGCATGGAGATTGTTAACAAGATTGCAGAAACAAAAACAAATCGTGCAGACAAGCCTGCGGAACCACAGGTGATGGAAAATGTAACGGTGGAGCTTTTTGGGGAAACTTATCCGGAACCTATAAAGGCCTAAAACCTTGCTAGAGATTGTGACGGGATAGAATAGGAATTTTGATTGTAAATGAACGACAGGCGTGGCATTATGCTGTGTCTGTTGTTTTTTAAGTTTTAAAATCAGTCATATAAGGGAATATTTTTTTGCATGGAAAAATTGAAAAGAGGCAAGCTACCCATAAAAATACGCCCTAAGCAAAGCTTAGAGCGTAGGCGGTAATTTGCCGCAAAAGCTACTGAGGGGACTCGAACCCCTGACCTGCTGATTACGAATCAGCTGCTCTACCAACTGAGCCACAGTAGCATTTACTGATGAAAAGTCAACGAAGGTATTATAGCATTTCTAAGAAAAAATTGCAAGATAAAAATAGGAACGGTTAGAGGGAAAATCGTAAGGTACAAAAGGGAGCATAGATTGTTTTTTGCAGAAAAAGCTTATGGTTCATGTTAGAAACAATTATGAAAAGACACAGGGGAGAAAAGAAATTATGGACAGAAGACTTAAAGTAAATTTATTGGGATTTTTAACGGTTATTTTATGGGCATCAGCTTTTCCTATTTCAAAAGTGGCATTGACTTATTACTCTGTTAATGCTCTTGGGGTGCTTCGTTGCTGCGCCGCTTCAATATTCTTGATTTTATTGGGCAAAAAGTACAAAATCGGATTGCCGAACAAGAAGGATATTCCGAAATTTTTTATTTCGGGTGCTTTGGGTTTTACACTATATATGATTACGTTTAATACAGGGGTGCGGACATTGACCTCGGCCACATCCAGCATACTAGTTGCAACTACGCCTGTTATGGCGGCCGTAGCAGCAGCATTTCTTTATAAAGAAAAAATCAAGGCTATGGGGTGGATTGCCATTGCCATTGAATTTATGGGTATTTTAGTTCTGACATTATGGGACGGGGTTTTTTCTGTGAATATCGGGATACTCTGGACGTTGACAGCAGCACTGGTATTTTGTATGTATAATCTCTATCAGAGAAAATTATCTGCCGCAGG
>CAZCDP010000061.1:3167-6813 GCA_964497675.1 uncultured Candidatus Epulonipiscium sp. | reverse complement strand
CCCTTCCGGCAGAAAGAAAAATAATAAAATCGCACCGCAAATCACTACATATAGTATGATTTGCGGTGCGATTTTATTATTTTTCTTTCTGCCGGAAGGGATTCCCCAAATTATGGTGGCACCTGCAAAACAAATTTTTGTCATTATTTATTTGGGCGTATTTCCCAGTGCCATCGCTTATTTTTTATGGGGAACAGCCCTTGCGTTAGCGGAAAAAACCAGTGATGTCACAAACTTTATGTTTGTGACCCCGTTACTAGCGGTTGTGATGGGATTTTTCATTATTGGTGAAGTTCCGTCTATGGGTACTTTTTTGGGAGGAGCAATTATTATTGCAGGCTTGATTTTATTTAATCTGAAAGGGAGATAAAAAGGTGTTTAAAACGCCGCTTGTGGCACTTCAACTGCTGCCACAAGCGGCGTTTTGTTATAATAATTCTTTATAAGAATATATGTAACGGTCGCAAAGCTGTTTGATTTTAGGGGTATCCTGTTCTGTGATGTCATCCTGTACGGCTACGACATAAAATCCGCCTGTTTTCGCTGTCCGAACCGCATAAAGGGCATCTTCAAATACAGCAGTATCCTCTAGTTTCCCACCTAGCCGTTCCATGGCAAGCTGGAAAACCTTTGGAGTATCTTTACTATAGCCTACTTCGGTACAGGTCATAATAAAGTCAAAGTAATCTAGCATATGGAGCCGTTCCAATGCAGATTTTATATAAGAAGTTTCGGAAGCAGTCACAACACACATATGAGAACCGGCAGATTTTTGTTTTTTTAAAAATTCCAAGGCGTATGGTTTTGGTTGAATATGATACCGATACTGGTCTGCCACCATCTGGATGATAGTATCCACGATTTCTTCCACTGAATTGGGAACGCCTAGTTCCTGCCTAAAATAAGCGGCCGTTTGGGGGAGGGTCAGAGTTTTGACGATACTGCGTAAATTGTCCGGAGGACAAAAGCCTTTTTTCATGAGGTATTCACTGCCTATATTTTTCCACACATACATGGAATCCAACAGTGTACCGTCTAAGTCAAATATAATATGTTTCATTTTTATGCCCATCCTTGTCATTATTTATGATATTTTCCTGTTTTTTCATCAATGGTTAGTACACCCTTATGGGGATTGTAATTAATTTTTACATAGGTTTTCAGACTGGGAGCACCGTTTTCTACTGCAATGAGCTGGCAATTTTTTATAACTTCCATAATCTCGTCGTAGTCCCCTTCGATAGTCGTTTCAAAGGGAGCGACAAAATAGGAAAGACCTGTTTGGGCGATATATTCGATGACTTTGTCAACAATGTGACAAAGCTCATTTTTATCCAAAACGTCAGGCAAAATTTGAATTGCGGCACTTGCGTAAATCATAGGACATACTCCTTTTAAAAAAATAGTAGAAAGGCTGTTGTTTACTCTCCAACTGGAATTGCGAAGGGAGAATTAACCATGCACCCCGAAGAAAACGGGGACGTCCAAAGGACGACTTTTGCCAAAGGCAAAGGTGCTTGACCATGCACCCCGAAGAAAACGGGGACGTCCGAAGGACGGTTTTTGCCAAAGGCAAAGGTGCTTGACAATGCACCCGAAGAAAACTGGGATGTCCGAAGGACGGTTTTTGCCAAAGGCAAAGGTGCTTGACCACCATTGCAGGACAGAAAACGATGATGTTTCGTCATCAGCCTTATGGTAAAAAGAATTATAAATAAGATTCGAATTTTTTTACAAGGCATATGCCCAGTGTTCCGGGACCAGTGTGTGTTGCAATGGTTGCACCAATCTGAAACGCTTTTCGAAAACTAATCTGAGGAATGGCATTTTTCAGAAAATCTTGAAAAGGCTCTACTTCTTCCCATGTATTGGTGGTTCCAACAACAAAGCGATAATCTGCTGGATTTTGGCCATTTTTTTCAAAATGGGCCCGTGTCAAATCAGCCAGTTTCTGCATCCCTTTTTTTCTGCTTCGGGCAACGCCAGCCAAACTGATTTCTCCGCCTTTTAAAACAATCAAGGGTTTAATATTCAAAATACTGCCGGAAAGTGCTGCAATTTTGCCGATACGTCCGCCTTTTTCCAGATGCTTTAGGCTGCCAATCATGAAAAAGATACGGCTGTCCGCCCTGCTTTTTTCTGCAAAGGCATAGACTTCATCGATACTATGGCCTGCTTTTTGCATTTTGGAGGCTTCCAGAGCCATAAGGTATTGAGAACCTGTAGCATTCCAAGAATTTACAATATAGATTTTTGCATCGGGGTATGTTTCTTCCAGCATTAATTTTGCAGTAGTAGCAGACTGATAAGAACCACTTAACGTATCTGTAATAGTAAAGCAAATAATATCTTGCCCCTTCTCCAAAACAGGAGTGAAGGCATCTGCATAATCCTGCACAGAGGGAAGAGAAGTTTTTGGGAAATTATGCTCCTCCACGATGTTTTTATAAAAGGTTTCTAAAGAAAGTTCTTCAATTTCTTTGTAATAGTGTTGATAATCCAATGAAACATAAAAAGGAATGATGTTTATGTTGTGTTCTGCAGCGACATTTCGTTCCATATCACAGGAACCGTCACTGAAAATCTGAAATTCGGACATGCGTTGCCTCCTATAATAAATATAAATAATTTCTATTACTTAATAATATAGCAAAAAAGGAGCTGGTTTGCAATGATAAAGGTGTAATAAGTAGTATAAATAACTATGTCATGGTCTAGGAGTGATGAGAAAACAAGCTGAAAAAGGAAGATTGACAGATGCTGAAAAAAAAGAAGGGAAAAAGTCTGTTTTCTATTGACATTTGATACGTATACTGATAAAATTAATTATTTTGCCAATTTCATAATAATGTGTTATAATAACTTCAAAGGTTAGAGTGATCTACAATAAGTATTTTCTGTACTTTTTTGGGAATACTGAAAATAAGTTGTAAAGTTGTATTTTTTGAAGAAGGAGGGCACAACATGTTTGAAATTGGTGATAAAATTATTTACCCCATGTATGGGGCGGGAATTATTGAGGATATTGAGGTAAAAGATTATGATGGGAGTGCAGAAAAATATTATGTGATTCAAATTCCCAATAATAATATGAAAATCAGGCTTATGACGACAAAATCAGAACGAATGGGAGTTCGCCAGGTTGGGGACAGAGAAGAAATTGCAAAGGTTTTTCGGGAAGTTTCGGAAAAGGATATGACTGTTTCTGAGAATTGGAACCAAAGATATAAAGATAATATGGAAAAAATTAAAACAGGGAAGCTTTCAGATGTGACGGAAGTGGTAAAAAACCTGGATGCTAGGGAAAAACAGAGAGGTCTGTCCAGTGTAGAAAAAAAGATGCTGAATACGGCAAGGCAAATCGTTTTGAGCGAAATTATTTTTTCATATGATATTGGTGTAGAAAAAGCGGAAGAACTGCTTGCAAATTTGTTATTAAATTGTTAAAATTCTATATAAGTATCTGAAAAAAGGAGGTGAAAAAATGAAGCGACTATTGGAAATCGTAATAAGCCTGATTGTTACAGCGGCTACCTTTGCTTTGATGCATATTGTTTTTATGTTGGGTTTTTTAAATTTAAATAAAGTGGTTCCTAATTATGTACCTATTGCCTTAGCGGTTATACTCGGACTCATATTTTATTTT
>CAZCDP010000061.1:0-3157 GCA_964497675.1 uncultured Candidatus Epulonipiscium sp. | reverse complement strand
AATAAAATTGAATCAGGTAATTGATATCCAGAAATATTTTCTTCTTTTGTTACACAAACGCTGCTGAATAAAATGGCGCAGACTGAAGACAAGCTGGTGAAAATGAATGCAAAGGAGTTGTCACTCAGCGTTTTGGGTTGTATTATCGGTCTTGCCATTGCCAATTTAATTGGTATTGCATTCAACGGTCTTGGTCCTTTGGGAACAGCTATCGTTATTTTGTTAAATATCGTGTTTGGCTTTCTTGGATTTCGTGTTGCACGAAAGAAAAAAGATGAAATTGGTGTATCAGGTATCAGAGGCATTTTCGGGCCTTCTAAAAACAGTATTCCCTATGGTCGACCTAAAATTCTGGATACAAGCGTGATTATTGACGGGCGTATTTTGGATTTACTGCAAACGGGATTCATTGAAGGAAAAATTATTATCCCCAACTTTGTATTGGAGGAATTGCGCCATATTGCAGATTCTTCTGATTCTTTGAAAAGAAACAGAGGGCGCAGGGGACTTGATATTTTGAATGAAATTCAGAAGCAGCTTTCGGTTATTATAGAAATTGTCGAGTTCAATACAAAACAGCAGCTGGAAGTGGATTCCAAGCTTTTAAAAATGGCAGAAAAAATGGATGCGTTCGTGGTGACCAACGACTTTAATCTGAACAAAGTGGCAGAAGTGCAGGGGGTTAAAGTGTTAAATATCAATGAATTGTCCAATGCCATCAAGCCTGTGGTTTTGCCCGGTGAAGAAATGAAGGTTATGGTTATCAAAGCGGGAAAAGAAAATGGTCAAGGTATCGGGTATCTAAACGATGGAACCATGATTGTTGTGGAAGGCGGAAACAAATTTATTGGTGAAATCATGACTGTTGTGGTAACCAGCGTTTTGCAAACTGCGGCAGGCCGTATGATTTTTACAAAAATATCTGCCGTAGCATAAAGGAAAAACGAATGAAACAGCGGACAATAAATGATTTGTCCGCTGTTTTTCTGAGATTCAAAGGAGAAGAAGGATGAAAAACAAACCTTATTGTGCGGCAGTGGTTGTTGCGGCAGGAAAAGGAACCAGAATGGGAACGTCAGTCAGCAAGCAGTTTCTGAAGTTGAACGGTAAAGAAATTATTGCCCATACATTGGAAAAATTTCAGTTCTGTGACGGGGTGGATGAAATCATCGTTGTGACAGGAAAAGACAGCATAGACTTTATTAAAGAAGAAATTCTCGAGAGGTATCATATTGATAAAGCTGTGAGTGTGGTGGAGGGCGGCAGTCAGCGGCAGGATTCTGTCTATAATGGGCTTTGTGCTGTCAGCGAAAATGCAGAAATCATTGTTGTTCATGACGGTGTGCGCCCCTTTATAACGAGGCAGGACATCCAAAAAACCGTTGTGGAAGCAGCAGCCAGCGGTGCCTGTGCATTAGGCGTCCGTACGAAGGATACAATTAAAATTTGTGCCAAAGATAATATTATTATAGATACACCTGACAGAAGTACTATGTGGTTTATCCAAACACCCCAGACGTTCCGGAAGGATATTTTAAAAAAAGCTTTTGAGGCGGCAAGAAAAGAAGGATTTTTAGGAACCGATGAGGCAGTACTGGTGGAACGGCTGTGCATCCCCGTTAAAGTTGTGGAAGGCAGTTACGATAATATTAAAATCACAACAAAAGAAGACCTGTATATTGGGGAAGCATTTTTAAAAAGGCAGGGAGGAGGGGTTGTGTGAAAAAAGTAGTGATTTATACAGATGGTGCCTGTTCCGGTAATCCGGGGGAAGGTGGCTATGGTGTTGTGCTTCTCTACGGCGATGTAAAGAAAGAACTTTCAGAGGGGTATCGTCTGACCACCAATAACCGTATGGAGCTTCTGGGGGTGATTCGGGGCCTTGAAGCACTGAAAGAGCCTTGCGAGGTCACAGTTTACAGCGATTCCAAGTATGTGGTGGATGCCATAGAAAAGGGTTGGGTTACGAAATGGAAGAAAAACGGATGGTACCGCAATAAAAAGGAAAAAGCATCTAATGTGGATTTATGGGAAAAGCTCATGGAACTCTTGGAAAAACATCAGGTTTCCTTCGTTTGGGTCAAGGGTCATGCGGATAATCCCGGAAACGAGCGGTGCGACTTTTTGGCCAGAGAAGCCATTGGGCGAGGCAGTCTGCAAGAGGATAAAAACTATCCATATAAATAGCTGGGAAAAATTAACTTTATATTTTAAATACTTATTGACACAGGTGAAAATGTGTGGTAGTATCAACTTGTTACAGCAATATTTTATTTATAAGTAGGAGGATTTATAATGAAAAAAGGTACAGTTAAATGGTTCAACGCAGAAAAAGGTTTTGGTTTTATTTCCGTGCCAGGCGAAGATGATGTATTCGTACATTTCTCTGCAATTCAGTCTGATGGCTACAAAACACTTGAAGAAGGCCAGGAAGTAGAATTTGAAGTTGTTCAGGGTGCTAAAGGACCTCAGGCAGCTAATGTATCACGTGCTTAATCAATTAGCGTATAGTTCATAAATGCTCTTTAGAGTATCGAAATATATTAAATAGATTATAGCTACATCGCCTTTCATATCTCTATGAAAGGCTTTTTATATGGAAGAAAAGTTTTTGTCAAAATAACGGGGGACATTGTCGATTTTTGCGAAGATTCGATTGCGAAAATGGACCTTCTTGTGGTAAACTACTAGAGAAATTTCACAAGTATAGGGGAATTATCCGAATTTCGATTTCAGTAGGCTTTTGGGTAAAATTGGGTTTGGATCATTCTCTTATTGTTCACAACAGGGCGAAAAAACACCGCCTTAAATATATCGAAATAGGGAGTAATTATTGATGAAGCAGAAAATGAATAACATAAGAAATGTAGCCATTATTGCCCATGTTGACCATGGCAAAACAACCTTGGTGGATCAGCTCCTCAAACAGAGTGGTATTTTCCGTTCCAATCAAGTCGTGCAGGAGAGAGTCATGGATAGTGGCGACATTGAGAGAGAACGAGGCATTACAATTTTATCTAAAAATACAGCGGTTCATTTTGGTGATGTAAAAATCAATATCATTGATACCCCGGGCCATGCGGATTTCGGCGGCGAGGTAGAACGTGTTCTGAAAATGGTGAATGGCGTTGTGCTGGTGGTGGATGCTTTTGAAGGT
>CAZCDP010000060.1:0-8280 GCA_964497675.1 uncultured Candidatus Epulonipiscium sp. | reverse complement strand
CCATATTCGCTTCGCTTATTTGTAAAAAAATAGCCTTTGGTACAAAAAATACGGCAAAAGGAGAGGCAATGACCAAAGAACAATTTTTGACAGCGGTGGAAACAGGCTTTTCTCTGGTCGGGCAATTAAAACAAGAAGGCTATCAAATTTTGGGCACAGGTGAAATGGGGATTAGTAATACGACAACGGCAGAATCAGTTATTATGGCGCTAATTGGTACAACGGCAGATGAAATTGCCGGAAAAGGTGCCGGACTGACAGAAGAATTATTTTTACATAAAAAAAAGATACTACGGCAAATCAGCGAAGTGAATCAGCCGAATCCCAAAAAGCCTTGGGAGGTGGTACAAAAAACAGGCGGATTTGATATTGCGGGACTTTTAGGATGCTTTTTGGGTGCGGCATATTATAAAATTCCCATTATAATTGATGGAGTGATTTCCATAGCAGCGGCTTTGGCGGCTTTTTGCTGCAATTCTCTGGCAAAAGAATATATGATTCCTTCCCATACTTCGGCAGAACCTGCCTATGTGTTGGCAGCGAAAAAAATGGGGTTGCGTCCTTATTTTTACATGGAAATGAGATTGGGTGAAGGCTCAGGCTGTCCTTTTGCCTTTTATGTAGCGGAAGCGGCAACAAAAATTGTTCGGGAAATGGCTACCTTTGAAGAAGGAAATGTTGATCGAAAAAACTATATAGATATCAGAGAGGATAAAATATGATATTGGTGACAGGTGGTGGCAGAAGCGGAAAAAGTGCTTTTGCAGAAAGTTTAGCAGAAAAACAAGGACGGAATGTGCTGTATATTGCCACAGCCGTTCCCTTTGACCAAGAAATGCGGCAACGTATCCAAAAGCATCAGCAACGCCGCCCTGCAGATTGGGAAACGGTGGAAGATTACGTTAATCTTCCAGATCTTATTGAAAAAAAAGCCTCGTTTTTTGATTGTATGCTTTTGGATTGTATTACTATTCTTATAACCAATCTCCTATTTCATTTTAACCCAACAGATAATGTGGCAGATATGAATTTTGAAGAATTGGAAGATAAAATTTTAGATGAAATTGGGAGAATTGCGGATGCCTGTGAAAAAACAGGAAAAGAAATGATTTTTGTAACGAATGAAGTGGGTCTTGGTATTGTACCTGAAAATAAATTGAGCCGTCATTTTCGGGATATTGCCGGAAAAGCCAATCAACTGTTGGCGAGAAGATCGAAGGATGTTTATTTTGTGGTGTCCGGAATTCCGATAAAAATCAAAGGAGAAAAATAAAATGAAACTGTTTGTACTAACGCTTCGGTTTTTAACAAGAATCCCGATACCTTTTTATGAAGATACTATACTTTCTTCTGAGGAATTTTCGAAAGGTATTGTATATTACCCTTTGATTGGGCTGATTTTGGGACTTTGCAACAGTTTGGTGTTTTATTTTTTTGCAAGCCTTGGATATGGTGTTTTTGCGGCAGTAAGTACTGTTTTAGTGGAAATTTTGCTGACAGGCGCCTTTCATCTGGATGGTTTAGCAGATACTTGTGATGCCTTGTTTTCATCCAGAAATCGGGAGCGTATGCTGGAAATTATGCGTGACAGCAGAGTGGGAACAAACGGTGTTGTGGCAATTACATTTGATATTTTGTTAAAAATCGCACTGATTATTTGCTTGGAAGGGAATATGGTTTGGCGTTATCTTCTTTTGGCGCCAGTTGCGGGAAAGATGATAACACCGTTTTTAATGCACAGTGTCTATGCTAGAAAAGAAGCGGGTCTTGGAAGTATCTATCTCAGAGAAAAATATAATGCCCCTATGATTTTTTCTATGGTGGCAGGTATTCTTCTTATTGGAATTGGACTTGGTTTTTTGGGGATTTTTCCGATACTTATTACTTTTTTCGGTGCCTATCTGTTTCGTTGCTATTGTAAGAAGAAAATCAATGGTATGACAGGAGATACTTTAGGCGCAGGCTATGAAATCAGCGAGATTCTGTTTCTTTTAACCATTTTATTACAGGGGAGGTATTTGGCTTGAAGTTATATTTGGTAAGACATGGAGAAACGCAATTAAATTTAAATCGAGTATATTACGGTTGGACGGACTGCCCTCTCAATGATACGGGAATAAAACAGGCGAAAGGTCTGGCAGAGTATTTTGAAACCATTCAAATTGATAAAATCATTACCAGTGACTTGTTGCGTGCTGTCACAACAGCAGAAATGATAAAAGGGAATAGGAAAATTCCTTTGGAAAAAAAACAGGCTTTTCGAGAACTGCATTTCGGTGAATGGGAAGAAAAAGACTTTCGTTTTGTTAAAAAAAACTATCCCGAAGGATATGCGGCTTGGGCAAAAAATTGGAGAAAATTCCAGATACCAAAGGGAGAATCCTTTCGAGATTTTTATGAAAGAGTAACCAAGGAATTGAAAAAGATTTTAGAATCAGAAAATGAGGATAGCAATATTCTGCTGATTTCTCATAATGGAGTCATGAGTGCCTTGTTATGCTTTTTAATAGGAGTTGGGGAGGATGGCTTTTGGAAATTCAGCTTTCAGCAAAATGCCTATTCTCTGGTTTCTATTAAATATGGTAATGTCATAATAGAAAAAATAAACAGCTCTCTTGTTTAGTCGTAAAAATGAAAAGATGCAATAGTTGGGAAAATGGTGGCAAAGAGAACCTCAAACTATTGAATTTACACTACTAATCGCTTGTGTCACTATTACACCACCCGCCCCGGCTTATGATAGATTCCTAGGGCTTTTCATAGGCTTTCCCGTTGGTCAATAGCGAATAATCTGTAATACGAAACTTTGATGTTTCATTTCTTCCTGTTTCGTTATTTTTTAAAAAGCATCTATTATAGTAACAGAATCATCAAATAAACTAAATTCTATCTCCAATCTCTTTGTACGTTTTAGCATATTCTACTAATAGTACATCTCTCCCCTATCCATACTAAAAGAAACTTCTTTTCCATTTAATATGGATAGGGATACACATACTCATACTCCGGTTTCACTGTTTTTTCGACATCCGTTACCTTTATAATCGGGACAGAATCCCCCTGAAATTGGGTTTTGCCTATAACTCCCGTCACTTTGACCCATGCATCCGTTTCAAGATTTTGTGTCTTTTCGTATTCACATAAAAACCCTACAGGCACCATATCTGCCGCACAGCAAACCATCATAAGGCGTGCAGGTACAAATATATTCTCAGGAAAATCCTCATTATCCTTGAATACAAAGCCCACAACTTCTATGGGTATCCCTTCATATTTGTCTATATGTTCATGTATTTCACTTAAACATCTATAAAAATTACTGCTGTCCATTATAATAACGCCGTTTTGCAATCCTATTCCGTCATCAGGGACATCTGATGTACTCTCATCATACAAATCTTCAGTTCCAGCGGTACTTTCTAATTCCATTTCTTTCTGCCCATTTTTCTGTGAAGATTTTACCGTATTTGCAGCACCATCTTTTCCAGCTGAAATCCCAAGACTTCCTGTTATTCCCGTACTTGAATCAAAGGTTTTAGCTGGCAAAGTAAACGCCATAATAAGCGGGATAATAAAAATTAGTAGTGGCCAAGAATTTGATTTTTCATTTTCGCCCTTGAAAACCTCTCCTAATAGCAGTAAAGCAATCATTACCATTACAATCGATGCAAATATCATATACGGGATAATCCTAGGATGCACATATTGCCTCACCTCGCCCGTCAGTATGGTATAGAGATAAAAGGCTGCAAACCCAAGCAGAAGAACTATTTTTAAGCCAATATTTATATTAACATTAAAACGTTGTCGTTTTATTTTCATAGTCTATCTCCCCTAAAAGAATAAAATGGCTAAAAAACTTAGTACTAAGAAGTTCAAAATAACAATCAATAAGGAAAGTCTGATAACAAAGCTTTTTCTAAAATTAGCAAGCAGCATAAATAAGTTCTTTACATCCATCATAGGCCCAAAAACCAAAAAACCCATAATAGCCCCCATTGAAAATTTATTTGAAAAACTTCGTGCAATAAAGGCATCCGATGTCGAACAGGCAGAAAACAGAAATGCCATCGTCATCATAATAAGAAGGGAAAGGCCGTTTTGTGTGCCAAGGCGTACAAACACTTCTCTCGGAACCAGGGTTTGTATCAGGCTTGTAATAACCGCACCCAAAACAAGGTATTTTCCCACGCTAAAAAATTCATCACCAGCGTGCAAAAATAACGCTTTAAATTTTCCGACCAATCCTTTTTCTCTATGTATTGTTTTCCCATGAGAATAACAGGAACATCCAAAATTGTTCCCTTTATCTACACCACCGCAATGGCAATTCCATTCCTGTTCACCGCAATTCTCTAAAAGCACCGGTAGATTATCCCCATATACCATCATGGCTAATCCTACAATCAAAGCAATCAACAGTCCAAAATACACCCTCATCAGCATGATTTCAGGCTGACCGGGAAAGGCATACAAAGTAGATAGGATGACAATGGGATTAATAATGGGAGCAGAAAGCATAAAAGTTACAGCAATCGGCATTGGTACGCCTTTTTTATAAGCCGTGTCATAACGGGAACAATGGCACATTCACAAACTGGGAAGAAAATCCCTCCAAACATTGCTGTCAGAAATCCCAGCCCATATTTTGTCGGAAAAATCTTAATAACCCATTCGTCTGGTATAAAAATATGCATAGCAGAGGAAACAAGCACGCCAATCATCATAAATGGAAAGGCTTGCATCAATACACTTGTGAAAATCGTATTAAAAACTTCTATTCCCGATAAATCAACCCCCACAGACCGCATAACGGAAAACAGCAAATAACCTCCCGCAACAAGAATAAGCCCAACAGAAAATATAGTTCCCGGGCTTATCTTTTTATCCCTCCATTTCTGTTCTTTTGTTTTCTTCCCTATCATTGAATCAGCCCTCCGCTCGACCTTTCTCTGACCTTTCAGAGATACTCCTCTTTTTTCCGAATATCTTTTTTGTTTCTTTTGCAAATGTTTTTTCAAACCCTTTAAATAAGGACCATCCTACTAATGAGCATGGGAATGATAATTACAAAGCCATTTCTTTTCTTTTTATTTTACTTTTTACAGAAACAACCATATAAAACAAAAGATAGCTTACCGCCGACAAAATAACAATAACCGCACCAGATGGTATATTGAGTGCATAGGAGATCCAAAGACCGGTCAAGCAAAAGAAGCTTCCTATCAATACTGATAATGCCATCCTCACCTTTAGACTTCTTGAAAGCAGCCCTGCTATGGCAGTTGGTGCAGTAAACAAAGCAAGAACCAGAGTGATTCCAACAACACGAATTAATACCACAACTGACATTGCAATTAATATAAAAAGAAGGTATTCTAAAAAAGTAGTTTTGATACCTACAATCGTTGCAAATTCCTCATCAAAAAGATAAGCTTTCCAATAATCAAATAGTACGACAACTACAAATACCGCAATCAGTGTAAGAATAGCTATTAAGTAAAGGTCAGTTCTTGTTACCGATAAAATGTTTCCGAAAAGATAGGAAGATAAATCCGGAGGATACCCCGGCATACACGCAATAAACAAAATGCCAAGTGCCATACCCATAGACCAAAAAAGTCCAATGACTACATCTGCGCGTGTTCCGCCTTTTCTTTTGATATATCCTATTCCTAAAGCAGCACAAATAGATATAAAGAAAGCGCCGATGATTGGCTCAAATCCCAAAAGATACCCTAGGCCGACACCTCCATAGGATGTATGAGCGATGCCTCCGCTCATCATCACAAGCTTTTTTTCCACGACAATTACGCCAATTATTCCGCAAACAATGCTTGCTAAAATACTTGCAACAAATGCATTCTGTATGAACTGATATTGAAAAAATGATGAACCCATTTTACTTGCCCTCCTTATGCTCTTTCAACACCCGATGAGGCACACCGTGGGCTATCAGGTCTACAGGGCACCCATAGAGGTTTTGTACAACCTCTTCATTCAGCTCTGCATCCCCATGATAAACCAAGCCGCCATTAATACAAGCTAAGGACTTTACATGAGATGAAACAGCAAATAAATCATGCGTCACCAAAATAATGGTCATATTCTGATTAAGCTCATGAAGCAGTGAATAAATCTGATCACGAGAGCCTACATCCACACTAGCAGTAGGTTCATCAAGAAGCAAAAGCTTCGGCTCTACTGCTAGGGCTCTGGCTATCAGCATTTTTTGAAACTCCCCACCTGACAATTCAGAAATCATCCGCTCCTTAAGCTTGTAAATACCAGCTTTGTTTAGTAATTCATCCGCTTTTTCTATATCACTTCGTTTATATTTATGAAACAGTGAGAACGCTGGGTTCAATCTTCCCGTCAATACCACCTGTTGCACCGTAATCGGGAAACTTTTATCAAGTGTTGTAATCTGCGGCACATAACCAATGAGTTTTCCTGTTTTGCCAGGCTTTTTTCCGTAAACATCTATTTGTCCTGATGTTGGTATGACTAATCCAAGGATTGCTTTTAATAGTGTTGTTTTACCGCCGCCGTTTGGTCCAATAATACCAAGATATTCACCCTCTTCAACATGAAGCGAAACACCTGCCAAAGCAAGTGTTTCCCCATATCGTACCGATAAATTTTGGATACGAACCACCTTTTGTAACTGTTTTTGATTTTGTATGTTATTTAACGGAATCATTTCATTACCTCAGCCATAAGCCCAACCATATTTTTAAGATTTTCAATGTAATTTGGTGCAAGAGGTGCCAACTGCACCGTTTTTCCTCCGATTTCCTCCGCAAAGGATTGTGCCTGCTTACTTGATATTTCAGCTTGATAGAAAATAGCTTTTATATTTTCAGCTTTCGCAAAGTCAATCATTTCTTTTAATCTCTGCGGCGTTGTTTCCTTTCCGTCCTCTTCTAACGCATACATCGTAAGATTGTAATCGTCTGCAAGATATCCGAAGGCAGGATGGAATACGATAAACTTTCTATTTTTTACGCCTTCCAATGCTTTTTGTATGTCTATATCAAGATTATCAATCTCATCCATATAAGTCTGTGCATTTTTTTCGTATTCTTGTGCGTTTTTGGAATCCAGTTGGCTTATCTCACGATGAATGATTTCTACCATAGCTTTTGCTCTTTTCGGTGAAAGCCAGATATGAGGATCTCTTTGCCCGGGAGCAATTTCTATTTCATCATATATCTTTGCCACTTCATCTTGAAGTTTAACAATTTTCATATCTTTTATTTCTTCTGCTTTCGGTAAAATATTGGCAGCTTCTGTGGGAACACCTATGGTAAAGTAAATTTTCGCTTTGCTAAATTGCTCCATTTCCTTTGGCGTAGGTTCATAATTTGCAGGACTATTCCCCGGTGGAACCATAACAACCACATCGACCTCCTCACCACACACCGCTTCCACAAAAGACTTTTCTGGAATAATTGTTACCGCAACGACAGGTTTTTCGACAGTTGATTTTTCAACAGTTGCTTCTTCCCCCGTTGGTTTCTCATTACTGCTACAGCCAACAACAAGCATAAGTCCTAAAATAAGGATGGAGCCTGTGATGATGTGGATAACTTTTTTTGCCTTCAATTTAGTTTTCCTCCTTTAATCTATTGTTTCATTTAATTCAAATGCAAATGATTCGCATTTACTATTATATTTCAGCAGTTGTTTTTTGTCAATATTAATATCGGTAATATATGGTATCCTAAAAAATATCACCCTATCAACTATCACCACACATAAAAAACCATCCTTTTGCCGCCTAATTAGAACGAGGTTTGGGAAAAACTTTCTCCAACTGGAATTGCGAAGGGAATTGATTACCACCCCAAAGAAAACGGGGACGTCCAAAAAACGGCTTTTGCCACAGGCAAAAGAGCTTGACAACACCCATAGCACAAAAAAAGCTGATTCCTAGGGGCTAGCCCTTTTACAAGGAAATCAGCTTTTTGTCCTACAGTACCTACTTTAAGACATCTTGCATTTTAAGATAACAGGGTATCAGCTTTATTGACACGCTCAGGCAAATAATCCTAGGATTGCGTGCCTTTGATGACACTTAAATCTTTGTTTCATTCATAACCCCCTGTCGTCACTTTTGTAAACCTTCATAGAGTTCTGCTATCTTGCTCCAAGTAATTGGTCCAATTAATCCAGTGTTTTCTCCTAAAAATTGCTGCTGAATGGCTCTTACAGCGGCTTCGGTTTGATCATCATAGATACCCGTTACCGTTACTTTTGGTATAGTCGGATAGGCTT
>CAZCDP010000059.1:5990-8367 GCA_964497675.1 uncultured Candidatus Epulonipiscium sp. | reverse complement strand
CGTGCCTACAAGGAAAAAGAAGAACGAAAAATAGCATTGTATCGTTTAAGCTGTGTTTTGGTATGTATCATTTTTATTGCAATACTATTAACAACTGTGCAAGCCCTTCCTTATTTTGGGCAAAGCGATAACCCTGCTTCTAATGAAGTTGTAGAACGGTATATCGAATCAGGCGTAGAAGAAACGGGAGCCACCAACATTGTGGCGGGCATGATTCTGGATTATCGTGCATTTGACACGTTTGGTGAATCTGCGGTACTGTTTCTGTCTGTAATCTGTGTTGTTATGCTGCTGAGAAGGGACAAAAACAATATCAGTGCGGAAGAGGACAGAGAAATGGCGGAGGACGATGAATTTGAGAAGGCAGATGGTAATGTCATTCTAAAAAGTGTTGCCGGAATTCTTGTGCCTATTATATTTCTCTATGGCATATACGTCATCTTAAATGGGCATCTTTCTCCGGGCGGCGGGTTTTCCGGGGGGGCCATTGTGGGAACCGGTCTGATTTTATATTCTTCCGCTTTTGGCTATGAAAAGGTTCATTCGTTTTTTACATTTAAAACATTTACAACAATCAGCGTTTGCTGTTTGCTAACTTATTGCGGTGCAAAAGGATATTCCTTCTTTACAGGAGCAAACCATTTGCCCAATATTATCCCTAAGGGAATTCCGGGAAATATATTGAGTTCGGGTTTAATCTTGCCTCTCAATATATGTGTTGGTATGATTGTTGCTTGCACCATGTATGGTTTTTACGCATTGTTCACCAAAGGAGAAATTTAGATGAATCGTTTAATGATAAACTATTATGAGGCGGCGGCTGTGATTCTTTTTGGAATCGGTTTTGTAAACCTGCTTCTTCAAAACAACTTAATAAAGAAGTTTATTGGCTTGAATATCATGGATACGGCTATTTATCTGTTTTTGGCAGCAAAGGGTTATATCGCAGGCAGGGTTGCGCCTATTGTCGTTGACGGTGTCGCTGAGGTGGAAAAGTATATCAATCCTGTGCCCAGTGGACTGGTATTGACCGGTATCGTTGTTTCAGTAAGTATTACGGCTTTTTCTCTAGCCCTTGTGCAAAGATTATATAAACATTATGGCACGGTGGATCTTGATAAAATCATGCTCTTAGCCAGAAAGGAGGAAAGCGAATAATGCACGTAAATTTTTTACACAATATTCCTTTTTTCAGTATTTTTCTTGCTATGTTTGCCGGTATTATAACACCATTGATTAAAGATGGGAAAAAGGCGCAAAAACTTAATATGGCAAGTATTGTGATTATCGGTATACTGTCAGGCATTTTACTATGCAGTGTCATGGTGACAGGAGAAACGTTTTCCTTTATGATGGGGCATTTTCCTGCACCTTGGGGAAACGAGCTTCGTGCCGGTCCCTTTGAGGCACTGATGGCTTTGGTATTTTCCATTGTTATGGTCTTGACGATTACGGGTGGATTAAAAAATATTTATGAAGATGTTCTACCTGAAAAACAAAATTTGTATTTTATTATGATGAACCTGTTGTTTGGTTCTATGCTTGCGCTTATTTATACAAACGACGTGTTTACTGCCTATGTTTTTATTGAAATCAATACCATTGCCTCTTGTGCTTTGATTATGGCGAAGGGAACAGGGGAAAGTATCGTCGCAACCATTCATTATCTGATTATCAGCTTGTTGGGTTCTGGTCTTTTCTTAATTGGCCTGTCTTTACTTTACAGCATCACCGGACATCTTTTGATGCCGAATATTCAAAGTACGATTATTGGTTTGATGCAAAACGGAGAATATAGGATACCGTTTACCGTAGTCGTTGGTCTGATTGTTTTGGGAATTTCCATTAAAAGTGCACTATTTCCTTTTCATTTTATGCTGCCGGGGGCTTATCACGCGGCAACGCCAAGTTCCAGCGGTATTCTTTCAGGATTGGTGTTAAAAAGTTACATAATACTGATTATCAAAATGTTTTACTGTGTATTTTCCATTGATATTATCCGAAGTCTGAAAATAACAAACGTTATCTTTATATTTGGTCTTTGTGGTATGGTTATGGGTTCTATTTATGCTTTGCGAGAGAACAGAATTAAGCGTATGCTGGCCTATTCTTCTGTGGCGCAGATTGGTTATATTTTTATGGGTCTTGGTCTTGGCACTCCGGTAGGTGTGGTTGCATCCTGTTTCCATATTTTAGCGCATGCTTTTACAAAGGCAATGCTCTTTATATGCACCGGTGGGTTGGTAGATGCTTCTAATAAAAAGGAGCAGTTCTATTTTTTGCGGGGAGCGGCAAGGCGGAATAAGCTGGCAGGAATCGGGTTTACGGTTGGCGCATTTTCTATGATTGGCGTTCCGTTGTTTGCAGGCTTTGTGTC
>CAZCDP010000059.1:0-5980 GCA_964497675.1 uncultured Candidatus Epulonipiscium sp. | reverse complement strand
CTACGGCTTCGCTGTATTCTCCGGGGAAAATGGCAGCAACGATGCTAACACTGGTGATCAGTATGATATTGAATGCCATGTACTTTATGCCGGCGGTCTTTTCTATTTGGTCCCCATCACCTAGAAATGCGAAAAAAGTAACAATGAAACCCTGTTTTTCTATTTCCACTGTGTTGTTTATTGCTTCAAACTTTGCCCTAGGCATTTTTTATAAACCAATTATTAGAATCATCGAGATGGGTATCAGCTTATTGTAACAAAGAACACAAAGTAAGTTCTAGGTCCGAAACATGAGTAAAAGATTATGAGGTGATTATATAATGAATGGCGATGCTATATTGCTGATACCTGTTCTTTTTCCGATTTTGGCAGGTTTGGCAATACCATTTCTAAAAATGGAAAAGCAGAGGAATTTATGGGTTTTTGCGGTTATGGCGCTTAATACCATTTTGGTGTTTGCCATATCCCTTGGCAAAGAACCGGCGCTGACTCTGTGGCATATCAATGATAGACTTTCTGTTGCTTTTCATGCAGATGGGCTGGCAAGGTTTTTTGCTTGTTTGATTTGTGTGATATGGTTTTTGGTAGCTATATTTTCTTTAGAATACATGAAACATGAAAAAAATCCGGAATGGTTTTTTACATTTTACGTTATGACACTTGGTATTCTAATGGGAGTTTCTTTTTCAGCAAATCTGATGACACTTTATCTTTTCTATGAAATGATGACGTTAATTACCGTTCCGCTGGTTATACATACAAGAACGCCAGAGGCTATTTCGGCAGGTATGAAATATCTTGGATATTCCATATTCGGTGCAGGCCTTGCTCTTGCAGGTTTCTTTTTCTTGAATACCTATTGCATTAGTACGGATTTTGTACCGGGAGGCAATTTGGATTTTACCAAAGTGGCAGGAAACGAAGGGACACTGCTTTGGGTTTTCCTCATTATGATGATTGGCTTTGGCTGTAAAGCGGGTATGCTGCCCCTTCATGCGTGGCTTCCGACAGCCCACCCTGTTGCCCCATCTCCGGCTAGTGCTGTGTTATCTGGTATTATTACGAAGGGCGGCGTTCTTGCCATCATTCGTGTTACATTTTATTTGTTCGGTGTTGATTTTCTGCGAGGCACCTGGGTTCAAAATTTATTACTGATTTTAACACTTGCTACGGTTTTCATGGGCTCTATGCTGGCTTATAAAGAAAAACTTCTGAAAAAAAGATTGGCATATTCTACTGTCAGTCAGGTGTCTTATGTGCTGTTTGGTCTGATGCTTATGACACCTCTTGGTTTTTACGGCGCACTCTTGCAGGTGGTGTTCCACGCTATTGTGAAGAATGCTCTCTTTCTTTCAGCAGGTACCATTATCTACAAAACAGGAAAAACCTATGTATATCAGCTGCGTGGAATGGGGAAGCAAATGCCTGTGGTCATGTGGTGCTTTGCGATTGGCTCCTTATCTTTGATTGGTATTCCCCCTGCGGGTGGCTTTATTAGTAAATGGTATTTGGCAGAAGGTGCCTTAGAGCCTATGTTTGGCAATCTGGGGATTACGGGCGCCGCTGTTCTTTTACTCAGTGCGCTTTTGACAGCAGGGTACCTGCTTCCGATTGTATCTGATGCATTTTTCCCAGGCAAAGATTTTGATTATCAGAATTTAGAGAAAAAAGAGCCAAATGGATTCATGACAGTTCCCTTGATTTTATTGTCAGCGGCGGCTGTTTTGTTGGGTATGTTTCCAAATGGTTTAATGAATGTAATCACAGATATATCCAAAGTGGTTTTTGGATAATCCGTTAATGATAAAAAGGTGGGAACGAAATGGGCGGTTCATTTGTTTTGATTTTGCCAATTATTTTTCCGATTGTTGTTGGGCTCGGTTTGTTATTGGTAAAATTTAAAGAACGCAGAAAACGGGAATTCTGGATTTCTGCCATTGTCATTGTCAATACCATTTTGGCACTGGCTGTTATATTTTTAGGTCCGAAAGGAACCTATGTTGCCTTTCGATTTAGTGAAAGGCTGTCGCTTGCCTACAAGGTGGATGGTCTATCTGCGTTGTTCGGGGGCATGGTTTCTGTATTATGGGTTATCACCACATTCTATGCTTTTGAGTACATGAAACATGAAGGGAATGAAGACCAGTTCTTTGCCTTCTTTACAATGACATATGGCGTAGTTTTGGGTATTGCTTTTGCAGGCAATATGGCGACTCTTTATTTATTCTATGAATTTTTAACGCTGGCAACCATGCCACTGGTTATGCACGCTATGGATGGAAAGGCACGGCACGCCGGAAGAATGTATCTTCTTTACATGATGTTCGGTGCGGCATTGGCCTTTATTGGTTTTGTATTTATACTCAGCTATGGCACAACAATGGATTTTGTCATGGGCGGTGTTTTGAATCCGGAGCTGATTGCAGGGGATGAAAACGTTCTTCGGTTGGTTTTTGTTGTGGCATTCTTTGGTTTTGGTGTAAAGGCTGCGGTTTTTCCGTTTTATCGTTGGCTGCCATCAGCTTCCGTTGCCCCTACGCCTGTTACAGCGCTTCTTCACGCTGTAGCCGTTGTAAAATCCGGCGTGTTTGCCATTATCCGTCTGACTTATTACAGCTTTGGTACAGAGTTTTTGAGAGGTACATGGGCGCAGAGCGTGATGCTTATTACTGCGATTGTAACCATACTCTTTGGTTCTACAGTTGCCTTGCGAACCCCTCATATTAAAAGGAGATTTGCTTATTCTACCATTAGTAATCTTTCCTATATCATTTTTGGTGTGGCACTCATGACCCCGGCAGGACTGACGGGGGGGCTACTCCATATGATTTATCATGCAATTATCAAAATTACATTGTTCTTTTGCGCAGGTGCCATTCTTTACAAGACCCATAGAGAATACCTTTATGAAGTGGAAGGGTTCGGACGTCTGATGCCTGTTGTGTTTTCTTGCATGACGATTGTTTCCTTTGGTTTGGTTGGTGTTCCACCTTTTGCGGTCTTCAATAGCAAATGGCTTTTGGCAACAGCGGCAGTGGAAACAGGAAATCCTTTGGCATATGTAGGAATTGGCGTTTTGATTATTTCTGCTTTGCTGACAGCACTTTATCTTTTCTCCGTTGCCATTACGGGGTATTTCCCAAAAAGAAAAGTTTACCCCGAGGGGTATTATGAAGGTGTTTCCGACCCCAATAAGCTGATGACAATTCCGCTTATTTTATTAAGCATTACTTCTCTGGTTGTGGGATTCTATCCTGCGCCGTTAGTTCATTTTATAGAACAGATTGCCAATGGGTTATTTTAAGAAAGGAAGGGAAAAGGTATGGATATGAATTTTTTACTGCCATTTCTGGTTTTCTTTCCGATGGCAGGCGGCGTAATTGGTTACATGATAGGAAGAAAGAATAAAAAAGCTAGAGATTATTTTGCTTGTGTAGTGACAGGTGTAATTTTGATTGCTTCCTTAGCTTTGTATAATAAAAATACGGTGTTTTCTATTGCAAATTTCTGCGGACTGGGGATACAGTTCAAGGGTGACGGACTGCGGGTAGTTCTGGCAGTACTGACTGCTTTTATCTGGTTTATGACAACGATGTTTTCCGGCGAATATTTTGCACATTATCGTAACAGAAATCGGTACTATCTGTTTATGCTCCTATCATTAGGCGCAACCTTGGGTGTTTTTCTCTCGGCAGACTTCTATACGACATTTATATTCTTTGAAATCATGTCCTTTACATCTTATGTATTGGTTATTCATGAAGAAAGTGAAACGGCTGTCAGAGCGGCGCAGACTTACCTTGCGGTGGCTGTTATCGGTGGCTTGGTAACTTTAATGGGGCTTTTTATGCTTTACAGCATGACAGGTACACTTCAAATGGATTTGGTGGCAGAAGCAGTACAGCAAGCAGCAAATAAGAAGCCTTTTTATGCTGTTGGCGTATTGGTACTCTTTGGTTTTGGTGCAAAGGCAGGTATGTTTCCACTACATATTTGGTTGCCTGAAGCACATCCTGTTGCACCGGCTCCTGCCAGTGCATTGTTATCCTGTATTTTGACAAAAACGGGCGTTTACGGTATTTTAGTGTTGAGCTGTATGGTTTTTCTTCATGATGCACAATGGGGGATGCTGATTTTAGTACTCGGTGTTATCACGATGGTTCTGGGAGCGGTGCTTGCTGTATTTTCTGTTAACTTGAAACGAACCCTTGCCTGTTCCTCTTTATCTCAGATTGGTTTTATTCTGGTAGCAACGGGTATGCAGGGGCTTTTGGGGCACCATAATGCCTTGGCGGCTGGGGGTACATTGCTGCATCTGGCAAATCACTCTCTGCTGAAACTGGTATTGTTTATGGCTGCCGGTGTTGTATTCATGAACCTTCATGAACTGAACCTTAATAAAATACGTGGATTTGGCAGAAACAAGCCTCTTTTAAAAGGAATTTTTCTGATGGGCGTTTTGGGTATCACCGGTGTTCCTCTTTGGAACGGGTATATTAGTAAAACGTTGATTCACGAAAGCATTGTGGAATATATTGAATTGCTGGCACAGGCAGGTCAATCTGTGGCATTCTTTAAAACAGTTGAAATACTTTTCCTGTTTTCTGGTGGCTTGACTGTCGCTTATATGGTGAAAATTTATATGGCGGTGTTTATTGAGAAAAATGCCTATGACCCGAATTATAAGGTGGAAACGACAGGCCCTTATATGAATAAACTTTCTGCAGTCGTTCTGACAGTCAGTGCAGCGGTGTTACCAATATTGGGATTTTTCCCTCATGCCACATTAGACAGGATTGCAGATATGGGACGGCCATTTATGTCCAGTGAAGCACCTGCCCATGCGGTACGTTATTTTGCAATGGTCAATCTGAAAGGTGGTATTATCTCCATCGTCATAGGAATTCTGGTTTATGTGCTGTTCATCCGTAAAGTGCTGATGCAGAAAGACGAAAATGGTAATTTAATGTATGTGGATTGTTGGCCGAAAGGACTTAGTCTGGAGAACAAAGTATATCGTCCTGTGTTATTACAATTCCTTCCCTTTGTTGGTGCATTTTTTGCCCGTGTCGTTGGTTCAGCGGTTGATGCTATTATTTCTTTCTTCAGAGTATTTATTTTTAATAATGACCATGGGAAGATAATTCCTATGGAGGACGCTTATTTTTCTGTATATACCCATGAAGCTGGTGAGAAGGGCATATTTCGGGAAGGGGTGGCAAAAAGCTTGCTGTTCTTCGGTCTTGGTGTTGCCATCGCTATGCTCTATATGCTTTTATAATATCCTAATCTCATTGTGATTGGGTGATGTAAAAAAGGGGAATGAAATGTGATAATTTCTTCTCCTTTTTCTATATGCAATGAGAAAATTTTTTTTGATAGAATTCCCTAGTGAGTATAAAATGAGGGGAATTATGAATGATAAACTTAACAGATGATACAGAAAAAATGGACAAGGAGGTATTTTTCTGAAAATTATCCTGCGATATCTAAAACCATATAAAATTTACACCTTACTGGCTCCTGTTTTTATGGGCGTTGAAGTAATTTCAGAACTGTTGATGCCGAAGCTTATGACAAAAATAATACAAACCGGTGTTGCAAATGGGGATTATATATATATTGGGAAACTGGTTTTTCTCATGATACTACTCTCTATTTTTGGTGTTTTAGGAGGAATTGGTTGTCTAATAGTTGCAAGCAGTGTAAGTCAGAGGGCTGGAACGGATCTCCGAAGAGATCTTTTTGTGAAAATACAAGAGTTTTCTTTTTTTAATATTGATCAGTTTCAGACTTCATCATTAATCACAAGACTGACCAATGATGTTACACAAATTCAAAGAATTATACAAATGTCACTGCGTCTTTTAATTCGTGCACCATTGCTGTCTGTGGGCAGTATGATAATGGCTGTATCCATCAATAGGAAGCTTACCTTTATTTTCCTCATGGTAGCACCTGTTGTTGTTGTAGCGATGGC
>CAZCDP010000058.1:8038-8519 GCA_964497675.1 uncultured Candidatus Epulonipiscium sp. | reverse complement strand
TTCGCATCTTGCCTTCTATTTCCTGCCATGCCTTTACCTCGGCACCATAAATATCCTTGGTTCCCTTTACAAGTTGAATTGCCATGTCAAACCTCCCAATCGCCACCCATAGGCAGTCCGTCCTTTTTTCTTTGTATCATCTCGTCAATGCGACTGATATAATCCTCCACACTCTTCACGTTAAAAATCCGTTCAATCTTGTTTTTTGCCAGATTCACAATTTTTGTGCTGGCTCCTGCTCCTGCCGCCAGTATGGTCTGTTTCTCTTCCATAATCTGGATATTGTAGACCCCTTCCTTACCCGGAAGGCAGTACCCCACATTTTCAAAGTTTCCAACCATGTTTTTCTGGCGATACATATAATAAGGTTTCATACCCATCTTTGCTGCATAAGTAGAAGAAGCTTCCAGCATCTTTTCCATTTCCTCTCCATCCGTCATGGTATACAAATCAAAGTTTTCCTTTAGCCCAAATCTTTTGA
>CAZCDP010000058.1:6781-8028 GCA_964497675.1 uncultured Candidatus Epulonipiscium sp. | reverse complement strand
TATGTACCGTGACATTATCCGGTGCAAGCTTTGCGATTTCCTCCATGGTATATTCCACTTCTGCCGCCGTTTCCCCCGGCAAACCCAGAATCAAATCCATATTAATAGTATCATGACCAATTTCCCTAGCCTCATAAAACACACGGCGAATATCTTCCACCGTATGCCTTCTGCCAACAGTACGAAGGGTTTCTTCGTTCATAGTCTGGGGATTGATGGAAATACGATTGACTCCGTAATCCTTCATGATTTGTAGTTTTTCCGTTGTAATGGTATCCGGTCTTCCCGCTTCCACAGTAAATTCTGTTTCTCGAAGGATCGGAAAAATCCGTTCCATATTAGAAAAAAGCCGTTCCATTTGCCCTTCCGTCAAAGAAGTGGGCGTGCCACCGCCGATATATACATTCCGTATCCTGTAGTTTTTGGCATAACCGCCTATAAATTCCAGTTCCTTCAACAGGGCATCCAAGTATTCGTCCACCCTATTTTCATACTGGGCAAGGGGATAGGCGGTAAAAGAACAGTACAAGCATCTGGTGGGGCAAAAAGGTATCCCAATATAAAGACTAATGTCTTTAGGACTATTTTCTGCTAATAATTTTCGCTCAGATTTGGCAACCTCCAAAGCAAGTGCCGCTTTTTGGGGCATCACATCATACTTGGTTATCAGCCAGGCAAGACATTCCTCATCTCCATAACCATCATTAATGAGTTCGTTGACTGTCTTTGCAGGACGCACCCCTGTCAAAAAGCCCCACTGAGGACGGATGCCCGTTTCTTCCCGTAAAAGTGCATAAATAGAAGCTTTTATCACACGCTTCTTTTCTTTTTCCGTTAACTCCGCCTTTTTACAAGACAAATCATAACGGTTTTTAAAAACACCGTTTTTGTAAAGTTCCGCTCTTACCCTGTCTGCTTCCAGACAACTTTCTATGGTAATGCCTTGGGCAGAAGGCTCCTCCACAGGATAATAATGTTTATTCGGATAAAAAACCTGTATAATGGTTTGCACATCATGCTCAAGTTCATGGCCTTTTATGATAAAATCAATCCTATTTTCATCCATTAAAAATTCCTTTCACTATCAAGCAACAATGTCACAGGTCCGTCGTTCACCAGTTCCACCTTCATATCTGTTTGAAACTGTCCAGCCGCAACCTTCTTAAGCGGCAGTTTTTTCGCCCGTTCTAAAAGTTGCTCAAAAATACCCTTTGCTACATCCGGTGCTGCTCCTGCGGAATACCCCG
>CAZCDP010000058.1:0-6771 GCA_964497675.1 uncultured Candidatus Epulonipiscium sp. | reverse complement strand
CTGGCATCTCCATAAAGGGTAAAATTCGGAACAATTAGAAGCTCCCCATTCATATCCTGCAAAGATAAATTCATTTTTCCGTTTTCATCCTCAAAAATTCGCAGATTAATGATTTTTTCCAGCATATAATCAATCACTTTTTCATCATCCGTTGCCTGCATACCGAAAAGCACCATAATGCCCTTCCCAATATCGCCAATGATTTGCCCATCAACTACAACACTGGCTCCTGTCACTCTCTGCAATACCGCACGCATAAAAATTCCCTCCATATAAGGCATACTGCAATCGGACAAAAAGTCTTTCCTGTGTCTAGTATGCCATCCTGTTTTCTCATTAATTTGCAACACGTTCGATTTCTATAATATCTTTAATGTTGATAAGCCGTTTGATGATTTTTTCCAGTTGGTCTTTGCTTCTGATTTCTATGGTCACGTTAAAAATGGCAGTCATTTCTTTTGTAGTTCTTGCATTAAAAGCTTTTACAGGAATATCCTCATCAGTCAGAACTTTGGAAACCTCCATAATCAGACCAACTCTGTCAGAACCAGTAACACGAATTTCTGCCAGATAAGAAGCATGGGGGGCATTTTTACTCTGAATGTCCCACTCTGAATCTATCAAGCGATGACGGTCTTCCTCGTTGAGATTTAATACATTGATACAGTCCGTTCGGTGAATGGTTACCCCTCGGCCTCTTGTAACAAAACCAATAATCTCATCTCCTGGTACAGGGTTACAGCATTTTGAAAAGCGTACAGCCACATCGCCTACCCCTTTGACTACAACACCACTCCGACTTTTGTGCCGTTCTGGTTTTTCCGGCTCCGTTTTGCTGACTTTCTGTATAAAGTCCGCTACCGTCTGATTTTTCCTCTTTTCCTTGAGTTCTTCTTCTATCAGACGATTTACAGCCTGCCCTTCTTTTACACCGCCATGTCCGATTGCAGCACAAAGAGTATCCCAATCTTTAAAACCAAACTTATTTAAAACAACTTCTATCCATTCTGAACGCAGCAACTCATGAGGTGTGTATCCTTTTTTACGAATATCTTTCTCAATCAGTTCCCGCCCCTTCAAAATATTTTCTTCTTTATATTCTTTCTTGAACCATTGATTAATCTTGGTTCTGGCCTGTGAACTTTTAACCAAAGACAGCCAATCCCTGCTAGGTCCTTTGGAGTTCTGTGATGTTAAAATTTCAATAATATCGCCGTTCTGCACTTTATAGTCAATGGTCACCATTTTATTATTGACTCTGGCACCTACCATTTTGTTTCCGATAGCCGTATGAATCATATATGCAAAATCTATGGGCGTTGAACCTTTTGGCATACTCAAAACCTCGCCTTGAGGTGTAAAAACATAGACCTGATCAGTAAAAACATTCAAATCCAGCTTGATGGTATCCAGATACTCTTTATTGTCGGACATATCTCTCTGCCATTCCAGAATTTGGCGAAGCCATGTTAACTTTGCTTCCTCTTGGTTACTAGACTTTTCACCGCCCTTACCTTCTTTGTATTTCCAATGTGCCGCAATACCATATTCACTGGTACGGTGCATTTCCCATGTCCGAATCTGCACTTCAAAGGGTTCGCCCTGAGGGCCGATGAGTGTATTGTGCAAAGACTGATACATATTGGCTTTTGGCATAGCAATGTAATCTTTGAACCGTCCAGGCATGGGCTTATACATATCATGAACCAAACCCAGCACACCGTAGCAATCCCTAACTGTATCCACAATGGCTCTCACTGCAAATAGGTCATAAATCTGATCCAGTGTTTTGTTTTGGTTGAGCATTTTTTTATAGATACTGAAAAAATGCTTGCTTCTTCCTTCTACCTTGCCTTGGATACCGGACTCTTCCATTTTCCCCTTCACATCTTTGACGATGGTGTTAACAAAAGCTTCCCGTTCCACTCTTTTCCGTTCTATTTTTTCTGCCAAATCATAATAGGCCTCAGGATTCAGATATTTGAAGCACAAATCTTCCATTTCCGTACGGATCTTGGAAATACCCAATCTATGAGCCAAAGGTGCGTAAATATCCAATGTTTCCTGGGCTTTTTCCCGCTGTTTTTCCTCTGTCATATAGTTCAGAGTACGCATATTATGAAGTCTGTCTGCTAATTTAATCAGAATAACACGAATGTCCTTAGCCATAGCCAAAAACATTTTACGATAATTTTCCGCCTGAATTTCTTCCTTGGTGGAATAAGACAATTTGCCCAATTTTGTAACACCATCTACCAAAACCGCTACTTCTTCACTGAAAAGACGTGTTACATCTTCATACGTATAGGGTGTATCCTCGATGGTATCGTGTAAAAGCCCCGCAACAATGGTTTCTCTGTCCAATTCCAGCTCCGCCAGAATATAGGCAACCTTCAGCGGATGAATGATATAAGCTTCTCCTGAACGGCGTTTTTGATCCTTGTGGGCATCAGCTGCCAAATGGTAAGCCTTTTCGATTAGAGCAAAATCCTTTGTTGGGTGATAAGTTTTCATCTTTTCAATCAACTGCTGATATAATTCATCCTCCATTGTCACTATAATCACCCCTTTTTTTCCTAAAATATCAAATAGATATCAGCGTGTCGATAAAGTCGACACGCTGTTGACTAATAAAACGTAGAAAGCCGACCAGTCCATCCTATTTTGAAACATCGTTCAAAACCCTTGTGTCTTTCTACACAAATACTTTCTTTTTAAACTTGTAGCAGATAAATATTATTATAGTTAGTATGCCAAACATTTTCAAGTGTCCATAGCATACAATTTCAAAAACATCAAATTTTACAAAGGTTTTTCTTTATTTCCCTTCTGCCTCGGCAAAAAGTCCTTTATCATATTTTAAAGACAATATCCTTTTTGCACTCTCTGTAATCCGTCCTTCTGTCAGTCTTCCCTCGCGGACCGCTTCTAAAACGGCGGAAACTGCCTTTTCGTAATTCTCCGGCATTAAAATAATGTCTACGCCGGCTTCTAATGCCATGACTGCCGCTTCCTCTCCGCCATAATAATGAGCAATCGCACCCATATTCATGGCATCTGTGATTATAATTCCCTGAAAGCCAAGTTCTTTCCGTAGAATATCTGTGACCATTTCTTTTGACAAAGAGGCAGGCAAACCATCCGTTGTAGCATTTGGTGTTTTGATATGGGACACCATAACCATATCCACCTGCTCCCCAATGGCTCTCTGAAACGGAAGAAATTCGACTTTTTTCAGGCGTTCCCTATCATGTGCCACATATGTTTCATTTTTATGACTATCCATAGACGTATCACCATGTCCCGGGAAATGTTTTACACAGCCGACAATCCCTTCTTCTTTTAATCCCTTTAAAAAAGCTGAAACCATTGTGGCTGCAGTTTCGCCGTCACTGCCAAAGGCACGATTCCCGATAACCGTATTATCCGGATTGGTGTTAATATCTGCAACAGGTGCAAAATCAACCTGGAAACCCAGCTCCTTCAATTCCTGACCAATGGTTTTTCCTGCTTCAAAGACCTTTTGGGAATCTCCTTCCGCTGCCAATTCCTCTGCTGACGGAATGTCTGCCGCCGGGATGTTTCCGCTGGCATGAAGGCGGCTGACCCGTCCCCCTTCTTCATCAACTCCTACTAGGAGAGGGATAGAGCTATGTGCCTGCAAATCAGAAATCAGCCCCTTCGTCTGTTCCACTGTATCGATATTTTCGCCAAACAATATCACATTGCCCACATGATATTTATCAAAGGCATCCTTTATCGTTTGATTCATTTCCGTAATATTACTGCCATCCTCATTTTTACGAAACGCACACATAAAAAGCTGCCCAGTTTTTTCTTCCAAAGACATTTCTGCTAGTTTTTTTTCTAAAAATTCTTCTTTGAGTTCCTCCGCTGTTTTCTCTGTCTGCTCCATTTCCTGTTCCGACTCATTTTGTGGCAAACCCTCTGAACTTCCACTGCCGCACCCACTCATAAAGCAAAGACAAAATAATAGTAGTATGCCCCAAGTTCTTTTCATACTCCACCTCCGTATTTTTATTATTCTCTATTATATCGCGTCCTTTTAAAAAAAGGTAGCATCCACCTTTTTATTTTCAGTTTTTTTTAGTATAATGATAAGATACGGAATAATCCGTAATGTTTTAACGGAGGCTATTATGAAATTACAAAGATTATTAAGCTATGTACGACGTGCTGTAGACGATTACCATATGATTGATGAAGGAGATAAAATCGCCATCGGGATTTCCGGCGGAAAGGACAGCCTTTGCCTTTTATTGGCACTAAAAAATTTACAACGTTTTTATCCCAAACATTTTGAACTGGAGGCCATCACCGTTTCCTTGGGACTTCCCGGAGCAGTCTATGATGATATTCAGGCGCTCTGTGACAGCATCGGTGTTCCTTATACTGTCATTTCTACGGACATTGGTCAGATTATTTTCCATGAACGCAAGGAAAAAAACCCTTGTTCTCTCTGTGCAAAAATGCGTAAAGGTGCCCTGAACGATATGGCTGAACAATTAGGCTGTAATAAAGTAGCATTAGGGCATAATAAAGACGATGTGGTAGAAACCTTTCTCATGTCTTTGTTTTATGAGGGACGGCTTAATTGCTTCGCCCCTGTCAGCTTTCTGGACAGAAAACAAATTTATTCCATACGTCCTCTGATGTATGTACCAGAATATGAGGTCAAAAGCTTTATTCGCCAAAATGGTATCTCCATTGTGAAAAATCCGTGCCTTGCCGACGGTAATACAAAACGACAGGAAACCAAGGAACTTTTGGCTGACCTCTCTACGAAATACGATCATTTACAGGAAAAAATATTCGGCGCTATTCAGCGTTCCGATTTAAAGGGCTGGAAAAACGGGGAGTGATATTATGACCAGTTACCACGAAGAAGAAAAGCAAAAAGACACGATACACCTGAGGGCGTTGCTAGAAGAGCTTCCGCCCTTTCTCCATGAATTTTTCAGAGGCATTGCCCAGACAACTTCTGTCAAAACAAGAATCGGCTATGCCTACGATTTAAAAATTTTTTTCAACTATATCGCCGCCCATCACAAGCAATGGAAAGGTACTCCTTTGGAAGCCATGGAAACAAAATGTCTGAATCAAATCGATTCTGATGATATCGACCGATTTATGGAGTATCTTACATACTACACCCATGCCGACCCGCAAAACCCCGGTCAGGTTTTAGAATATCAAAATGATGAAAAGGGTAAGGCTAGAAAATTGGCGGCCATCCGCTCCATGTATAAATATTTTTACAAAAAGAAAAAGGTTAACTCTAATCCAGCGTCCATCGTCGATTTACCAAAAATCCACGACAAGCAGATTGTCCGTCTGGATGTAGATGAAGTAGCAGACCTTCTGGATGAAGTGGAAAAAGGAGAAAACCTAACAAAACGGCAAAAAGCATTTCATGCTCATACCCAAAAACGAGATCTCGCACTGGTGACCTTGCTCTTGGGTACAGGAATGCGTGTTTCCGAATGCGTAGGCATCAATATCAGCGATATTGATTTTCGTGTGGGCGGTGTCAAGGTAACCCGCAAAGGCGGCAACGAAGTACTGCTGTATTTTGGTGATGAAGTGCAAGAGGCATTGGAAGATTATCTCATACAACGGAAAAATCAGCCTACTAAAAACGAAGGGGATGATGCCTTTTTTCTTTCCAATCGAGGTACACGCATCACTGTCCGAGCCGTCCAGAATCTGGTGCAAAAATATGCACGTCTTGTAACCTCTACAAAAAAAATATCGCCTCATAAACTGCGAAGTACTTATGGTACCAACCTTTATCAAGAAACAGGAGATATTTATCTGGTGGCAGATGTCTTAGGTCATGCCGATGTCAATACTACCAAAAAACATTATGCGGCAATCGAAGAAAACCGCCGACGACGAGCTGCAAAATATATCAAGTTAAGGAAGGATTAATTATGAACCAAAATCAGCCGACACCAACCTCCATACAAAATATACTGAAAAATAGAACACCCCGACCCTTAGGAAAATTTCTCCATCATGCCGTTATGGTTCTTTTCTTTCAGATTGACGGCAATCTCCATGTTTTATTTAATAAACGAGCCTCCACTTTAGAGCATCAACCGGGAGATATTTGTTTTCCCGGGGGCAGACAGGAGGGCAATGAAACACTTTTAGAAACTGCCTTGCGTGAAACAGAAGAGGAATTGGGGATTTCACGGGAGAAAATACAGCTTTTGGGGCAGACAGATTATATAATTTCAATTAGTAGTGCAGTCATTACTCCTTTTGTAGGCTTTGTAAAAGACCTTCACCCCGCAGACATCAGATTCAATACCGATGAAGTGGCAGAAATTTTTACAGTGCCTTTTTCCTTTTTTACCACAACAGAGCCGGAAATTCATTACCTCTACTTTCAAGCCAATACTCCTGATGACTTCCCCTTTGAACGTATCACCGGTGGTGAAAACTATCCTTTTGCCAAACCAAAAATACCCGAGTTATTTTATGATTACTTTGGTAACATCATCTGGGGAATTACGGCACAAATCACTCATCATATTGTAACTTTAATAGAAGAAAAATAAAAAGATGGAATCTCCATCTCAGATTTTAAAAAATATACAAAACCGCAGGCTTTGCCCACATCCACATTTTTTGAAAAAAAAAGCGGCAAAAAACTTTGATAGAGAAATAAGACAAATCTCATTTCTCAAGGAAAACCTAGTTTTCCGTTATGGGTCGAGGGTGAAATCCTCGTGGTGGTTTCCA
>CAZCDP010000057.1:0-8529 GCA_964497675.1 uncultured Candidatus Epulonipiscium sp. | reverse complement strand
TAATATTTACTTCGGAAAACAAAAAATGTAATTTATTTTTTAAGGAGGAGCATTATGAGTAAAAGATTATTTACATCCGAATCTGTTACAGAAGGACATCCCGATAAAATCTGTGACCAGGTTTCTGACGCAATTCTGGACACAATTATAGCAAAAGACCCACAAGCCAGAGTAGCTTGTGAAACGACAGCAACAACAGGTATTATCTATGTCATGGGCGAGATTACAACAAACGCTTATGTCGACATTGAAGGTGTTGTAAGAGATACCCTTCGTGAAATTGGATATGACAGAGCAAAATACGGCTTTGACAGTGAAACCTGTGCAGTGGTTACATCAATCCATGGACAGTCTCCCGATATTGCTATGGGCGTGGACAAAGCCCTTGAAACAAAGAATGGTGAGGATGCAAGCGAATTTGATACAGGTGCAGGAGATCAAGGTATGATGTTCGGTTTTGCTTGCGACGAAACGGAAGAGCTGATGCCTATGCCTATTTCTTTGGCACATAAGCTGACAAAGAGGCTGACAGAAGTACGAAAAAATGGTACTTTACATTATCTTCGTCCCGATGGCAAATCACAGGTTACAGTAGAATATGAAAACGAAAAACCAGTCAGAGTGGATACCGTTGTTATTTCCGCACAGCATAGCCCTGATGTAGACCATCAGACAATTTGTGATGATATTATTAAAAATGTGATAAAAACGGTGATTCCGTCAGAACTTCTGGATGAGAAGACGAAGTATTATATCAACCCTACAGGACGTTTCGTAATTGGCGGCCCACAGGGCGACAGTGGTTTGACAGGCAGAAAGATTATTGTTGATACTTACGGCGGCTACGCAAGACACGGCGGCGGTGCATTCTCAGGAAAAGACCCCACAAAGGTTGACCGTTCTGCCTGCTATGCGGCACGTTATGTAGCAAAGAATGTTGTTGCCAGCGGCATTGCAAAAAAATGTGAGGTTCAGTTTGCTTATGCTATTGGTGTAGCAAAGCCAGTTTCCATTTATGTCGATACTTTTGGCACAGGAAAGGTTTCTGATGAGAAAATAACGGAAATCATTCAGCAGAACTTTGATTTACGTCCTGCGGCAATCATCAAAAACTTTGATTTGTTGCGTCCTATTTACAAACAGATAGCGGCTTACGGACATTTTGGACGAAATGACCTTGCTCTGCCTTGGGAAAAGACAGATAAAACAGAGATTTTTAAAGCAGCAATGAAATAAATAAACAGTGGGATTTTTCCCCTGTTCCAATCCTTTTTTAAAAGGGATTGCAGACTGAATTTTTTCTCGCCCTCGTGCCCAATTAAGGTTTCGGGGGTGATTTTTTTTGGAATCAATGCTACAATAATAGGAATATTTCTTTTTTGGCACAGGAGGTGAAAAATCATGGAGGATGTCTTGCTGGCAGGAACAGTGGAAGATATTATTTTTCAGAACAAAGATAACGGCTATGCAGTATTCAGCATAAGGACCGAGGAGGACGAGGTGGTCTGCGTCGGTATCGTGCCCCAGCTTCATACAGGGGAAAGCCTGAAAATAAACGGAAGCTGGGTGGTGCATCCTGTTTACGGCAAACAGTTGCAGGTGAGCTTTTTTGAAAAATCTATTCCGACTACAGAGGAAGGCATCGAAAAATACCTGGCGTCTGGTGTCATTCGGGGAATCGGCCCCAAAACAGCCCATAAAATCGTACAGAAATTTGGAGATGCTACGTTTTATGTCATTGAGGAAAAGCCAGATAGATTGGCGGAAATCAAAGGCATCACCTATGAAAAGGCTATGAACATCAGCGGGGTGTTTCGGGAACAGTATGAACTCCGTCGTGCCATGATTTTTTTACAGGATTTTGGTATCACTCCTGCCTATGCTATGAAAATTTATAAAAAATATAAAGAACGTACCTTTGATATTGTAAAAAATAATCCCTATCGTTTGGCAGACGATATTTTGGGGATTGGTTTTAAAATGGCTGATAAACTGGCGGCATCGGCAGGCATTGCGGCGGACAGCCCCCACAGGCTTCGTTCTGCCATAAAATTTGTTCTGAACCAAGGAGCGGGAAACGGACATATTTATTTGCCCAAGGAACAGCTTATAAATCAGGCATCAGAGCTTTTACAGCTTCATCCCCAGCTGGTCGAAAACAGTATTCGGGAATTACAGGTGGATAATCAAATCTGGCAGGAAAAAATAGAGGGGAAGGATTGTGTGTATCTCAATTCTTTCTATTATGCCGAGATGGCTGTTGCAAAAAGATTATTGGAGCTTAGCGAGGAGTATGGGGCGGAAAACGGCGGTGAGGTCGAAAAAATTATTGATAGTGCAGAGGAAAAAAGCGGCATCTCTTTGGCAGAGGAACAACGGGAAGCTGTGCGGGAGGCAATGACCAGCGGATTGCTTATCATCACAGGCGGCCCCGGTACGGGAAAGACAACAACCATCAATACGATTATTAAGATTTTACAGGACGAGGAGCATGACATTGTACTGGCGGCACCTACGGGGCGTGCGGCGAAACGGATGACAGAGGCTACGGGCATGGAGGCACAGACCATACACCGTCTTTTGGGCATTAGCTTTGTCAATCAAGACAGCCGTCATCAGACCTTTGATAAAAACGAAGACAATCCCATTGATGCTGATGTCATTATTATCGATGAATCCTCTATGGTGGATATTTTGCTGATGTATGCCTTGGTGCGTGCCATTGCCGATGGAACACGTCTAATTTTTGTGGGGGATGTGGACCAGCTACCATCAGTAGGACCCGGAAATGTGCTGAAAGACATGATACGCAGTGAACGGCTGAAGGTGGTTCGGCTGAAACAGATTTTCCGTCAGGCACAGGAAAGTGCTATTATTATGAATGCACATCGTATCAATCAAGGAGATTGTCCTGTGTTAAACGAGAAGGAAAAGGATTTTTTCTTTGTGAAACGAGCTTACAGCGAGGAAGTGGTTTCGACTATTGTGGATTTGGCAACAAGGCGGCTGCCTAAATTTATAAACTGCGATGGAGTGCAAGATATTCAAGTGCTGACACCTATGAGAAAAAGCCCCATGGGCGTTCAAAACCTCAATGCTGTTTTGCAAAAGGCGTTAAATCCACCTGCCAAGGGCAAGGAAGAAAAGGAATCCCGAGGTATTATATTTCGGGAGGGCGACAAGGTCATGCAGATTAAGAATAATTATAATATGGCATGGAAAACCTACAATGCCTTGGGGAAACGTACCGATGAGGGTATCGGCGTTTTTAATGGTGACGAGGGTGTTATTACGGATATTGATGAAACAAATGAGATTTTACAAGTGACCTTTGATGATAATAGATGTGTGGACTATGATTTTTCACAGCTGGATGAATTGGAACTGGCCTATGCCATTACCATTCATAAATCTCAAGGCAGTGAATATCCTGTTGTTATCATTCCCATTCACAGCGGGCCGCCTATGCTTATGACCCGCAACCTTCTCTATACGGCAGTGACAAGGGCAAGACAACTGGTGGTGCTTGTGGGGCTTAGTGACACGGTGAATGCTATGATTGCAAATAATCGGGAAATCAACCGTTACTCCAGCCTTGCCTACCGTATTTGTAATCTTTATGACTTTATCCATGAAGAATAGGCGGTGGGTTTATGAAAAAAAACAGAATTGCAGAAACCCTATTGGATTGGCTTTATCCGCCGAGATGTATCCTTTGCAGTTCCCTTTTGCCATTACAGGAAACGGAACGCTTTCTTTGTGAGCATTGCAGGAGAAATAGGACGTGGCTGGAAAAACCGGTTTGCCAAAAATGCGGCAGAAAGCTGGAAGATGGAGAAACCCTTTGCCATCGGTGCAAAAAAGAAAATTTTGTATTTGAAAAAGGGTTTGCCGTATTTTCTTACGGGCAGGTAAAGCCTGTCATTGCCCATTTTAAGTTTAAGGAGTTCAAAAAGGATGGAATTCCCTTGTCGGGGATTATGGCGGATTATCTGGAAACCTTTTATCCCGAAGTAATCAAAGAAACAGAATTGCTGATGCCTGTACCTATGCATGAAAAAAAGAAAAAGCGGCGAGGCTTTAATCAAGCAGAGCTTTTAGGAGAGGGTGTGGCAAAACGGACGGGGCTTTCCTGTTCCAATCATAATCTGCGGAGGATACGGGAAACCATCCCTCAAAGCAGTTTGAGCCAAGCACAGCGGAAGGAAAACCTAAAGGGTGCTTTTGCCCTAGCATTTCCCGAGGAAATAATCGGGAAAACCGTACTTTTGATAGACGATATTTTTACAACAGGAACAACAATCAACGAGTGTGCTAAGGTACTTTACAAAGGCGGTGCAAAAAGGGTGATGTTTTTCGGCTTGTCTGTGGTGGATTACAAAGAGGAAGGATTTTGGGATGTATAAGGGATAGAAAAATCAGCCTCAGATTGAAGACAAACCCTAAATGCAGTCAATTATTTGCGAAGGGTTTGGGAGGGGAAATTTTATTTCGCACCCCGAAGAAAACGGGAACACCCGAAGGATGGTTTTTGCCACAGGCAAAAGTGCTTGACAACCATCGTAGCACAGAAAAACGCTGATTTCTAGGGGCGTAGCCCGTGTATGAAGAAATCAGCGTTTTAACATACAGTATCAGATTTAAGGCGGCTTGCGTCTATGTTAACAGGGTGTAGACAAAGTTTACCCCTTGGGGTTGATTTTCTTGTGAGAACAGGAAATCAGCCTTTTTTTGATGGAAAGAATAGGGAGTTTCCTATATCCAGCTGTATTGTATTAGGTCAGATTCGCCAGCAGCCTTTGGGCGTTTTCCAAATCTTTTTTATGAACATAAATTATATATTCGTAGGCGAAGCTTATATTAATTCCTAATGTGCCCATAGTTCCTCTTTTGCTGTTGGGTACAGAGAGGCTGTTTCGATTTATGACTTTTACGATATAGTCTATGTGGTTTGCAGATAAAACGTTTCTGATTTTAGATTGCTTTTCCATAGAAAACGTGGTACAAAGCGCTCGTCTGTTTAATACGGTAATCATAATGCTCCTCCCCTCGTATAGGTAATCTACTTTTATCATAGCACAAAAAGGGCGAAAATACACCTTTTTTATCGGAAAAGCAGACGGATCAAACCGATGAAAAGGAGAAGCCCGCCTGAAATTGCAGTCCATATGCTTTCCGGTATACTGAGGCGGATTTTTAGCTTTTTGCCCCACCATGCGCCAAGGGTCAGAAAAAAAGTTTGGAACAAAGCGGCACAAGGGGGGAAAACAAGTATGGATATGCCTGCGGCGCCGGCACCAATTCCTGCCCCCAGTGAATCCAAGGACAGTATGAACCCCAAAGTCACCGCTTCGACAGAGTCTAATCTTGCGGAGCTGTCCCAGTCACAGGAGGAGGGGGTGCGAATGAGTTGAAGCGCTGTTTCCGATGGTGAGGAGGGATTATTTTTCTTTTTTAGGAAGCTTTGCAGACAGAGCCAAAAACCCATGAGCATAAGCAGAAAAACCCCCAGCCTGTTGACCCAAACAGGAGGAAATACCAATGTCAAGCGGTTGCCCGCCAAAAGGAAAAGTGTCATCAGCACCATGGATTCACCTGTTAAAATCAGTTTTGTCAGAAAAGGAATGGATATGTTTTGCAGACCGTAGGCTGCGCCGATACCCAAAGCGTCGATACTGAGGGAAATGGCTAAAAGAACTGTCAAAAGCATAGTAATCACCTCCTGCTACCATAGTATGCAGGCCGCATAATTTTGACAGTGGATTCATATAGTGATGTAAGGTTGTACTATTCAGTTGTTTGGAGGCCTAACGAACAAAAAGAAAGGAAATGGGACGATGAGCTGGTGGGATAAGAGTTTAAGGGATACGGAAGAAGGATTACAGACTGATTTGCAAAAAGGGTTGTCGGAGGAAGAAGCAAAGAAGCGTTTGCAAGAACAGGGAAAGAACAGGATTGAACATGAAACAGGACAAAAAAGCCTTTTGATGCGTTTTTTTGCCCAGCTCAACGATTTTATGGTTATTATCCTCATAGCGGCGGCAGCAGCCTCCTTTGGCGTTTCTTATGTCAATGGGGAAAAGGATTTTGTGGATTCTGCCATTATACTGTTGATTGTGGGGCTGAATGCCATACTGGGAATGGTTCAGGAAAGCAAAGCGCAAAAGGCACTGGAAGCCTTGAAAAAACTGTCTGCCCCAAAGGCAAGGGTAATGCGGGGCGGAAAAGTCATGGAAATTCCAGGGGAGGACGTGGTGTTTGGGGACATCCTTTTGCTGGAAGCTGGGGATTATGTCTGTGCAGATTGCAGGCTGACAGAAACCATGAGCCTGAAAGCCGAGGAAAGTGCCATAACAGGGGAATCTGTGGCAGTGGAAAAGGACGCACGAGGGGTGTTTGGGGAAAATACGCCCTTGGGCGACCGTAAAAATATGGCGCTGTCCTCCTCCTATATTACCTATGGCAGGGGAAAAGCTGTGGTCACAGCAACGGGCATGGATACGGAAGTAGGGCGTATTGCAAAGCTGATTTCTGTGGAAGGGGAAAGCCAGACACCTTTACAAAAAAGACTGGCCCAGACAGGAAAAACACTGGGTATTGGTGCTATTGTCATTTGCGGTGTCATATTTGCCATGGGCCTTTTGCGAAAAGCAGAGCCTTTTGAGATGTTTATGACCTCTGTCAGTTTGGCAGTTGCCGCCATACCCGAAGGCTTGCCTGCCATCGTAACCATAGTTCTTGCCATTGGTATGCAGCGGATGTCCAAAAAGAATACCATTATCCGCCGTTTGCCAGCTGTGGAAACCTTAGGCAGTGCCAGCGTGATTTGTTCCGACAAGACGGGAACATTGACACAAAATAAAATGAAAGCGGTTAAGGTAACAGATTATAATGAAAAGCAGGTAATTGATTTTGAAAAGCGACGGATGATTCTTATGCTTTGCGCTTTATGCAATGACTGTCGCAAGGAAAAAACAAAGATAATAGGCGAGCCAACAGAGGTTGCGTTGGTGGAAGGGGCAGAGGAATGCGGTGAGGATTTTTTACTTTTGGGAAAATGTATGCCCCGAGTGGGTGAGATTCCTTTTTCTTCAGAACGTAAGCTTATGACAACAGTACATCGTGTGGCGGGAAAGGGCTGGATTTCTGTAACAAAGGGAGCGCCCGATATTTTGATAGACCGATGCAGCCTATGTATTGATGGAAAAGAACGGGTGGAGTTTGGCAGCAGTAAAAAGCGGCAAGCACAGCGCCGCAACAGCGAAATGGCAGAAAATGCCCTGCGTGTGATTGCTGTGGGGTTTCGGGAGTTTGATAAAAAGCCGTCTGTGCTGAAAGAAGAATATTTGGAGCATGATTTGATTTTTGCAGGTATGGTGGGGATGATTGACCCACCGCGGCCCGAGGCAAAACAGGCGGTGGCTACCTGTAAAAAAGCAGGAATCCGCCCAATCATGATTACTGGGGATCATGTGCTGACCGCAAAAGCCATAGCAAAGGAACTGGGGATTTTTGTCGAAGGGGACACCTGTATGTCAGGGGAGGAACTGGAGAAAACCCCAGACGAGGAGCTTTACAAAAATATCGGCAACTGCTCTGTTTTTGCCAGGGTTTCCCCAGAGCATAAGGTGCGTATCGTAAAAGCCTTTCAAAGTCAAGAAAATGTCGTTGCTATGACAGGGGATGGGGTTAATGATGCACCGGCTCTAAAGGCGGCGGATATTGGCTGTGCCATGGGGAAAAATGGAACAGAGGTAGCCAAGGGTGCGGCGGATATGATACTGACCGATGATAATTTTGCGACGATTGTGGAAGCAGTGCGGGAAGGCAGAGGGATTTACGACAACATCAAAAAAGCAGTGCATTTTCTTTTATCCAGCAATATCGGCGAAATCATCACCATTTTTGTGGCCATGTGTTTTGGCTGGGCGACACCCCTTTTGCCTATCCAGCTTTTATGGGTAAATCTGGTAACGGATTCCTTGCCCGCCATTGCTCTGGGGCTGGACCCTGCGGAAAAGGATATTATGGAGCGAAAACCGCTGAGAACGGAGAAAAATATGTTTTCAGGTGGTATGGGTGAGCGTATCGCTTTGGAAGGCTGTATGATTGGTATGTTGGCACTGATTGCTTTTGGGATTGGTCATTTGTATTTTGATGTTGGGGAACAGCACTTGGTGGGGCGCACCATGGCGTTTGCGGTATTGAGTATCTCCCAGTTGGTTCATGCCTTTAATATGCGAACGGAACATACTATCTTTTCCATTTCACTGTTCAGCAATCAATATCTGATAGGGGCCTTTGTGATTGGTGTTTGTTTGCAGGCAGGCGTTATTATGGTGCCGTCCTTGGCGGCGGTGTTTAAGGTACAGGCCTTGAACATGGAACAATGGGGCATTGTGGCAGGGATGACACTGGTGCCTGTGGTTGTTGTGGAGTTGGAAAAATGGAAGGACCGAGTACTTAGAAAAAATAAATAGTTTAAGATGTCTTAAAGTAGGCACGTTAGGACAAAACGCTGATTTCTTC
>CAZCDP010000056.1:0-8683 GCA_964497675.1 uncultured Candidatus Epulonipiscium sp. | reverse complement strand
AATGCAGTCCTGCTGTGGGTGCCGCCGCAGATCCATCGTGCTTGGCATAAACTGTCTGATACCTTTCCTTATCCTTTAATTCATGGGTAATATAAGGAGGGAGAGGCATCTCTCCCAGCTCATCCAATATGGTTTCAAACACCCCATCATAATGAAAACGGATAATACGATTGCCACCTTCCACCACTTCTAAAATCTCCGCTTTTAGTTTGCCGCCGCCAAAAACAATACAATCTCCAGGTCTTGCCTTTTTTCCGGGGTGTACCAAAACTTCCCACTGGTCCAGTTCCTTGCGTACCAAAAGCAAAATTTCAACTCGTGCACCGGTACCCTGTCTTTCTCCGATAAGTCGGGCAGGCAAAACCCTTGTATCATTGATTACAAGGCAGTCCCCTTCTTTTAAATAAGATACGATATCACTAAACTGTCTGTGTTCTATTTCCCCTGTTTCTTTGTCCAAAACCAAAAGTCTGGATGAAGAACGGTCTTTTAACGGTTCTTGTGCAATGAGTTCCTGTGGCAAGTCATAGTAAAAATCGTGTGTCTTCATGTCCTTCTCCTAATCCCAAATCTATTTATTTAATCCTTCTTTTTTCATATCCTGTAAAAAAATAGTTTTTAGTTCTTTTTTTCCGATACCATCTAAAATACGGCAGACTTCATCTACGGAACAAAAAATTTTTGCAATTCTGCCGCCACAATGACCGCCTTCATCCAAAAACAGATATACCTCATGGTTTTCTGCCAACTCACCTTGTAGTCCTTTTTCAGAAAATACAAGGGTATTTCCATCTCCATCCACCCAACCTTTTTCTAGTAAAAAACTTCTGAGCTCCTTCTGTTTCAAAAAAAAACCTCCCCAAAAAAGCCGCCCTTCTCGTCTAAACTATTCCAACGTAATACCTGTATAATAATGCTTTAAAATTTCCTCATAGGTGTATCCCTGCAATGCCATGCCCTGTGCACCCTTCTGACTCATGCCCACGCCATGACCATTTCCTCGTCCCTCAAAAACAAATACACCTTGACTGTTTCCTGTGCTGATTGGTGTCTGTATACCCGATGATACCATTTCTACGCCGTTGTTGACAACTTTGGAAACACGTTCCTTGGCGGTCGCCCTATCCAAATCCGAAACCTCCAATTTTACGCCATCAAGGGACTTTAGGTCTTTCTCTCCTACAACAGTGATTCCTTTGTTTTGGATAGAACTCATGATGCTTTCCTCTTCCTGCAAAGACTCGGATGGTACAGTCGGATGCGGCACAACATTTTTGTCATCATCAGTTATCAGACCGCCGCCTTTTCCGTTGATAAGGAACAGCTTGCTGGGCAAGCTTCCTCCCAGAGAAGAAAAGTATGTACGGATATTTTCTTTGGTCAGAATTTTCGTTCCTGCTGTACCCACAATCTGCAGTTCCTGCACTCTTCCGCCTTCCGAAACTTTTGAAATCACAATATCCTTAGCCCTTCCAATCGTTTCTCCTTTCGCAGTCAAAAGACGATCCAAATCATCCAACGTTATTGTTTTTGTCCATACGTTGGAATCAACCTCCATATTATCCGGTACCCCTCTTAGATAAGGAACAACCGTATTCCACACATTTTCACTGTTTTCTGTGTAACCACCGCAGCTGGCAGAAAATACCGCTTCGATAGGCTGGCCATTGTAACAAGCTACAATGTCTTCCGTTTCTTTTACAGCTATCGTTGTTTTATCAGCCTCACCGCTTGCACCCTTATAAACTTGACAATGAACGGTATCGCAAAGCTCATAGTTTTGTTTGCTATGACCACCCAATTTAGTTATGGCATACGTTCTGGCAGCCACTGCTTGTGCCTTTAATGCCTCTGTTTCATAAGAAGCAGGCATTTCCGAAGGTACCACTCCATAGAGATATTCCTCCAGCCCCACAGTGTTCACCGCTGTCATATTTCCGCCATCAGGTCGCACAAACCCTAGCCGTCCCCGATAATTTTTACCGTTTAGCTTTATCACTCCGTTATTATCATTTCCTTCAAATTGTACTTGCACATCATTCCCTGTTACCGCTACGTTCTCACCATTCGCTTTCACAATCAGCCGATTCGAAGATATTCCTGCATCATAAGCATCCTCTTTGATATCCGAAAAAGTGGCTTTCGCAAAATATACGGTCCAATCTGTTCCGCCCAGATATGCAGGCACCGCATCCAGCCCTTCTTTGCAATAAGCTTTGGCAAAATCATAAGCATCAGAATAAGTTCCAAAAATTTGTGATAATGCCATATACTGTTCGTTGGAAATACCGATAGTAAATCCGGAATAAGATAAGAGTTTTCCTCCTTCTATAAAATGCCCATTTTTTTCAGAACCAATTCGTATTTCCTGATTGCCCAAAGTTGCAGAGGCTGCATTTTTACATACAGATTCCAGCCCAACCCGAACTGTTTCAGGTGCATATGCAAAAGCCTCTGAATCAGTAAAGCCTGAGATTATGATACACGCTGTTAAAAGAGCCGTTGTTTTTTTCCAAAATAATTTCACTTTTTTATCCTCCTTAATTAAGTTTCTTTATTTTATTATAGAATATTTTTACATAAAACACAAATAAAAATAAGACAATTAAATTCCGAAAGTAAGACTTTTTTTAAAAAATATAAAAAGAAAAAAAGTACCTTTCAGATTGAAGACAAACCCTCAATTTATCCAAATATCTACAGAGGACCTAGGAACGAAACCTTCCCAGCCGAAACACGTAAGGCAGATTCATTTCGCACCTCGAAAAAACGTGGACGTCCGAAAAACGGCTTTTGTCAAAGGCAAAAAAGCTTGACCTCACCCGACGTACAGAAACTACTGACTTCTAGGTGCATAGCCCTTGCACGAAGAACGCAGCAGTTTAACATACTGTATCTACTTTAAGACTGGTTTGCGTCATAAAGTAAGAGGGTGTAGACTTTGTCTACACCCTTAGAGTACCTTTCTCTGTCATAAAATATTTTTTTAAAAATGGCTTGTCTAAATCCCGCCTTTATTCTGCTAAAAACTTTTCATTATGATAATTCTTATTTGCTCTGGTATCATTCAATACAACCTGAGCAATATTCAAAGCATGGTCAGAAATCCTTTCCAGATTCGTCAGTGTATCAAGAAAACGGATGCCGGAACGAGCATTACACAAGTTGTTGGCCAGACGGTTAATATGGCTGGCACGAAGTTCTGCCTCCAAATCATCTACGCAGTCTTCTTCCCGTACTGTTTCATGAGCAAATGTAACATCTGAAAATTCTAAAGATTTCAGCGCATTCATATAACTGTCTTTGGTGCTTTTCACCATCCCCGTTAATTCAGAAACTGCCGTATCCGAGAAAGTTACACCTTCTTCCATCATCGCATCTGCCAGATCAGCAATATTTTCGCAATGATCGCCAACCCTTTCCATATCTCCGACTACATTCAGCAAGGAAGTAACAGTAGCATTTTCTCTCTCATTGATATGGGTATTACAAATTTTTACCAAATACTGTGAAATCCCATCACAAAGATTATCAATTACATTTTCTCTGCGTCGTACTTCCGAAACTTTTTCAGAGTTCCGCTCCATCAATGCATGAATGCAGTCTGTTAAGTTTTCCTCTACAATATGACCCATACGGATGACTTCTTTCACCGCACTCTGTACTGCAAAGCTTGGTGTTTCCAAAACACGGTCGTCCAAATGAATCAGTTTGCTTTCATCCACATCATCCTCTTCCGGCACATGATTGAGTTTTTTTGCCAATGCTATAATGACATTGGACAAGGGGAATAGCAACAAGGTTGTAGCTATATTAAACACTGTATGGACACCACTAATCTGGGTTTGAGAAATAAATTCCATTCCCAGCGCCGGATTTACCAGTTTAAAGTATGCAATACTTACAATACTGAAAATTGTCGTACCAAATATATTAAATAAAAGGTGCATATAAGCTGCACTTTTCGCATTCCTGCTAGCACCGATACTGGAAAGCATAGCTGTTATACAGGTACCGATATTTTGCCCCATGATAATATAAACTGCTGCATTAAACGGCACCAATCCAGAAGCAGCAAGTGTCTGTAAAATACCAACAGAAGCAGAAGAGCTTTGAATGATGGCTGTAACAGCAGCACCTGCTAGTACGCCCAACAAAGGATTATGCCCCAAAGTGACAAATAGAGTTTTAAATGTTTCAGATTCTCTCAACGGATAAACAGAATCAGACATCATCTGAATACCGATAAACAAAATACCAAAACCAATGATGATACTGGATACTTCACGACGGCTATTTTTTTTGGCTGTAACCATAATAACGACACCAACCATAACCACAACAGGCGCGATAACAGTAGGACTTAAAAATTTCGCCCATTCCACGCTGGAAACCAACCAGCCTGTTGCCGTTGTACCAATGTTGGCACCCATGATTACACTCATTGCCTGGGTTAAATTCATCAGCCCCGCATTTACAAAACCAACAACCATGACAGTTGTGGCAGAGGAACTCTGGATAATCGCCGTTACCGCAGTACCCAGTAATACTCCCAGCAATTTATTATGAGTCAGTACCTCCAAAAGCTTTTTCATCTTTGACCCTGCCGCATTCTGCAAGCCTTGCGCCATGATCTGCATACCATAAATAAAAAGAGCAAGCCCTCCTACAAACGGAATGATAATACCTGTATAATTCATATGTGTCCTCCCCTTATTCTGGTTTTTCTGCACGCATTGGTCATTCATTTTTATTTTCTACACACTAAATTTAACATGGATTTTTTTTAAGTTCAATAAATTTAACATAGGTTTAACATAAACAGTAGGATTTAACAAGAAATGCCTGTTCTCTTTTATTGACTTTGTGCGTAATTTATTTTCATTTTTTAGGAAAAAGACATTTGTATAAATGATGGGTACATGCTATACTGAATTCATAAAAAACATCCAAGGAGTGACACTTATGTTTTATGCTGATTACCATATACATACTGATTTTTCCTCTGATAGTGACACAAAGATGCAGGATATGATTGAAAAAGCAATTCATCTGGGATTAAAAGAAATTGCTATAACAGATCATTTTGACTGCTGTTATCCCGACCCCAAATTTCCCTTCCTTTTTGACTATAAAAATTATGCTGAAACGATTCATGCATTTCAGGAAAAGTACAAAGGAAAAATCATCATCCGCTTGGGCGTGGAATTTGGCCTGCAAGGTCATGTAAAAGAAGAAACGGAAGCATTTTATCATCAAAACTCGTTTGATTTCGTCATTGGCTCCACCCACTGCATTAAAGGTACGGAACTGTATCACGATTACTTTTATCAAGGCAAGACACAGAACGAAGCCTACCGAGAATATTTTGAAGATTTACTCAATAACGTGAAAACTTACGATTTTTTTAATGTCTACGGTCATATGGATTATGTGAATCGGTATGGAAACTACGAAAATAGAGAACTACATTACCATACGTATAAAGATATTATTGATGAGATTCTGAAAATTATAATTGCAAAAGGGAAAGGTATCGAAATTAACACCTCTGGCTTTCGATACGGTCTTGGATATGCCCACCCCAAAATGGAAATTTTAAAACGGTATAAAGAACTGGGCGGAGAAATCATCACCTTAGGTTCTGATGCCCATTCTCCCCAGTTTATCGCCTCTCATTTTGAGGATGCTTACCAGATGTTAAAGGAATCAGGCTTTAAAGCCATCACAGTGTTTGAAAACCAACAACCAAAATGGATTGATTTGAAATAAACAAAGAACGTCCTGATGCAACATTGCATCAGGACGTTCTTTGTAAAATACATAAAACTACAATCTTTTATCTGGATCCAAGAATTGTGCCACCCATGGCTATAAATTCTCCATCATAAAATACAACAGCCTGTCCCGGTGTCATAGCTCTCTGTGGCTCATCAAAAATACATTCCAATTCAGTTTCATTTTTCATTCTAACTGTACACCATGCCTTCTTATGATTATAACGAATTTTTGCCATAAACCGCATGTCACCTTCTATTTTTTCGATAGCCATAAAGTTCAGATTTCCTGCAAAAAGAGTCCTTTGAAAAAGCGCCTCGTTATCACAAAGAATTACCTCATTCTTTTTTGCATTGATTCCATAAACAAACATAGGCTTACCAAAAGAAACACCCAAGCCTTTCCGCTGTCCCACTGTATAATAGATAATACCCTTATGTTTCCCTAAAACTTTGCCGTCCAAATCCACAAAATCTCCCGTCAAAAAAGATTGTCCTGTTTCTTTTTCAATAAAACCACTGTAGTCATCATCTGGGATAAAGCAAATTTCCTGACTATCGGGTTTTTGGGAAACACATACATCTATTTTTTCTGCAATTTTTCTAATCTCATCCTTATCATACTCACCCACAGGCATCAACGTAGCTTTCAGTTGCTCCTGTGTCAGATTATAAAGTACATAGGTCTGGTCTTTCCTGTCTGCCGCTGCTGCACGAATGGCATATCTTTCTGTAACAGGATGACGTTGGATTCTGGCGTAATGCCCCGTTGCAATAAAATCCGCTCCTATTTTCTGTGCATAATGAAGCAACGCCTCCCATTTCACATAACGGTTACATACAATGCAGGGATTCGGTGTTCTGCCCTGTCTGTACTCGTCCATAAAATAATCCACCACATGAGTTTTAAATTCCTTTTGAAAATCTACAATATCATAGGGAATATTCAGCCTTTCTGCAACTCTTTTTGCATCTTCCACGGCAGAAAGACTGGTACTCTCATCCTTCTCACAGCTCCGCCAAGTCTGCATCGTTACCCCGATTACATCATAGCCCTGTTCTTTTAATAAATATGCCGCCGCAGAACTATCCACGCCACCGGACATTCCAACGACCACTTTTCCTTTTTTCATATTATGTCCACCTTTATTAAAAAATCTCCCGTCTTATGATGCCCTACAAGGCATCATTCTCTATAAAATACTAGCATATTCCCCGTAGATTTACAACAATAGAAAACTGCCCCGAAGAATCCCTTTAGGGCAGCTTATATCAATCATTCCTTTTCTGACGAATGATGCAATTCCTCCACATCTTTGACAGGTTTTTTCAGTCCCTCAATGACAATACCGTTTTTTTCCGCATAATCCCAAAGTGCCGCATGAAGGGCTTCCTCCGCAAGACAGGAACAGTGTACCTTTATGGGGGGCAATCCATCCAACGCCTCCATAACTACCTTGTTCGTAATTTGAAGTGCATCAGGGATACTTTTCCCCTTTACTAGCTCTGTGGCCATGGAACTGGTAGCAACCGCTGCACCACATCCAAAGGTCTTGAATTTAGCATCTTTTATAATCCCATCCTCTATCTTCAAAGAAACTTTCATAATATCACCGCATTTTACATTGCCTACTGTTCCAACTCCACTGGCATCCGCCATATCTCCTACGTTTCTCGGGTTCATAAAATGGTCCATTACCTTTTCGCTGTATTCCATAAAACTTCCTCCTCATCCGCAATAATATAATCCTATATCAGTCTTTATCTTCCTTTTTCATGGCTTCTTCATAAAGAGGGGACATAGCCCTCAATTTTTCCACGATTTTCGGTAATACCTCAAGCACCTCATCTACTTCTGCCTCTGTATTAAAATGACCCAATGTTAATCTCAAAGAACCATGGGCTTTTTCATGCGGCAACCCGATAGCCAACAATACATGGGAAGGGTCCAGCGAACCAGAAGTACAAGCAGAACCACTGGAAGCTGCAATACCAAAATGATCCAGCAACAGCAACATAGATTCCCCTTCTATAAATTCGAAAGAAATATTACAGTTTCCCGGCAATCTGTCTGTAGGGTGACCATTTAGTTTGCTGTAAGGAATGGTTTCTAAAATCCCTCTAATCAATTTATCACGCAACGCTGTCAATTTTTCTATGGTTTCGTGAAGTTCTTTGTCTGCTAATTCTACAGCCTTGCCTAAACCTACAATACCGGCAATATTTTCTGTTCCTGCTCTTCTTTGTTTTTCTTGTGCACCGCCATGAATAAACGGATCCACCCGTAGGCCTCTTCTGATATAAAGTGCGCCAACTCCCTTTGGTGCGCAAAGCTTATGCCCGGAAAGAGAAAGCATATCAATATTCATTTCCTTAACATTGATTTTCACATGACCTACCGCCTGTACTGCATCCGTATGAAAGTAAATCCCCTTTTCCCGTGCAATGGCACCAATTTCTTTGATTGGTTGAATGGTACCGATTTCATTATTTGCGAACATAATGGAAATCAGTATCGTGGTTGGCTTGATAGCCGCCTTCAAATCTTCCAGACTGATTTTGCCAAATTCATCTACGGGAAGGTATGTGACCTCATATCCCCTTTTTTCTAAATATTCACAAGTATGCAAAATAGCATGATGTTCAATTTTTGTAGTAATGATATGATTTCCTTTTTCCACAAGGGCTTCTGCCGTACCTTTTAAAGCCATATTATCACTCTCGGAGCCACCCGCTGTAAAATAAATTTCCTCCGTTTCTGCACCGAGGGCTTTGGCAACTTGTTCCCTTGCCTTTTCTATTGCTTTTTTGCTTTCTTTCCCAATATCGTAAATGCTGGACGCATTTCCATAAAATTTCTTGAAATAAGGCATCATCGTTTCAAGTACTTCATCTCTGACTGGTGT
>CAZCDP010000055.1:0-9063 GCA_964497675.1 uncultured Candidatus Epulonipiscium sp. | reverse complement strand
CCCATGTATACTGATGGATGGAAACGAAGACCACCTTTGTAAGGTCCAATAGCGCTGTTGAACTGTACTCTGAAACCACGGTTAACATTTACTTTACCAGCATCGTCAACCCATGTGATTCTGAAGATGATAGATCTTTCAGGCTCTACCATTCTTTCAAGAAGACCGTTTGCTTCGTACTCTGGATGTTTTTCAATAACCTTTTCAAGAGATTTGAAAACTTCTTCTACTGTCTGGATGAATTCGGGTTCACCAGCATTACGTGTTTTTACTTGCTCGATAACTCTTTCCATATAAGCGTTCATAATTAACTTTGACCTCCTACATTTTTAAAATCTTTTTTGTTTATGATTTGTCATGCAAAAGAACCATGACGCGCCCATTTCTAAACCGCTTAGGGCAAAAGTTTGAAGAATAAATAACTAAATTAAGCGGTATATCAATGTGGTTTTAATATACCTTTTATCTCTCTTCTGTCCTTATTATAACACAGTTTTTAACAATGTGTAGCATTTTTTTGAAGTTTTTCCTTTATTTTTATACAAGAATTGTTGTCAAAAATTATGCAAAATAACGTTTTACATTTTTTTTGGAATTACTTTTTTAAATCCCAAAAATTTGGCATAATTTTAACAATCATTTCCTCAAATTTTACTGCATACTGCACAATTTCCTCTTTTTCCATTGTTTTCGCACTATTTTTTGCGACAAACCCAACCTTGGCTTCACCCAAACCTATTCCTCTTTTTCAATAAGCTTTTTCTTATTTTTTTCACTACCCCTGCCTGCACCTTCTGACAGAAACTCAATATATCGTCCCGTACCGATAGCTACACAGGAAACGGAATCATCCGCCACCATGGCATTGATTCCCGTTTTGCTTTTAATCAGCTTGTCCATTCCGTAAAGAAGGCTTCCGCCTCCTGTCATTACAATGCCTCTGTCAGAAATATCCGCAGCCAACTCAGGGGGTGTTTTCTCCAAAACGTTATGAACTGCTTCGCAAATAGCCAATACTGACTCATGCAAGGCTTCATGCATTTCCTCTGATGTTATCGTAATATTTTTAGGCAGACCAGTAATCAGGTTTCTGCCTCTGACATCCAGACTTACGGGAATGGTTCTCTCGTACGCCGTGCCGACATGGATTTTCAGTTCCTCTGCCGTTCTTTCACCGATAAGTACATTATGTTTTTTCCGCATATAACGTATAATTGCTTCATCGAAATTATCTCCGGCAATTTTCAAGGAAGTGCTGACAACGATGCCCCCCAGAGAAATTACTGCAATATCCGTAGTGCCTCCGCCAATATCCACTACCATACTGCCGCAGGCTCTGGAAATATCAATACCGGAACCGATGGCCGCAGCAATAGGTTCTTCTATAATATGAACTCTTCTGGCACCAGCCTGCCTTGTAGCATCCTCAACGGCACGGCGCTCAACCTCCGTTACGCTGCTGGGTACGCAGACCGCAATGGTAGGCTTCACAAAAGAGCGCTTGCCGATAGCCTTTTCGATAAAGTATTTTAACATTTTTTCTGTAATTTCATAATTGGAAATAACGCCTTCCCGTAAAGGACGAATGGCTACAATATTGCCAGGTGTTCTTCCCAGCATTCTTCTTGCTTCCTCACCAACAGCCAGAATCGTATTACTGTCTTTGTCAATCGCCACAACAGAAGGCTCTCTGATAACAATCCCCTGACCTTTGATATAAACAAGTACTGTGGCAGTCCCTAGGTCGATTCCAATTGTTTCACCGAAGCCCATAAAATTAAACATGGTCATTCTCCTTTTGTTTTTTAAATTCCATTAGATTCTATCATTAGAAACATTATACCCAACCTCATATCGATTGAAAGTGGTTTTCTTAATTTTTTTGAAAATGCTTCCTTTTCACGCTGTTTTATTCTAATATTTTATTTTTTTAGTATTTTTCATTTGTTCTTTGCTATAAATCCGCCTTATTTTATTTTTTCCTGGATAACTTCTATTGCTTTTTTGAGCTGGCTGTCTGCTTCCTCCGGTACAATCAATGAATAACGATATTCTTCCGGAAGTTCCACTTTATAATCAGGTGCAATTCCTTTACCCTGAATACAAACCCCTTTTGGCGTATAATATTTCTGAATGGTTATTTTAAGTCCGGAACCATCAGGCAGGGGGAAAAGTCCCTGTACCAGACCTTTTCCGAAAGTCTGCGTTCCTACCAGCTTGCCGACACCCATATCCTGAACCGCACCGGAGAGAATTTCCGAAGCACTGGCGCTATAGCCATTCACAAGCAAAACCAAAGGGACTTCAATGCGTTTTTCATCAGACGTGGAATCCTTTCGGTTTCCCGCCTTGTCGATAGTATACACAATAGTTCCTTTTGGCACCAGTTCGTCAGCGATTTTTTCTACACTGTCCAACAATCCGCCAGGATTATTTCGAACATCAATAATAAGTCCTTTCATGTTCTGTTTCTGCAAATCCTGATAAGCTTGCATAAACTGCTCATAGCTGTTGGCTCTAAATCCCGTAAGTTTTAGATAACCTATCTGACCCTCCAGCATTTTATGTGTTACAGATGTTACCTGTATATTTTTGCGAATCAAATCAAAATTCAGAATCTCTCCGCTGCTTTCACGGTAAACAGTAATCTTAACCTTTGTTCCATCCTGTCCTTTCATTTGACTCACTACAGCATCCATGCTAAGCCCTATAATATCTTTGTCATTCACCTTGATGATTTTGTCGTTGGTCAATACGCCGGCTTTTTCCGCTGGACTGCCCTCTATAGGAGCCACTACCAAAATGCCGTTATCTTTCGGGTCTGTTGTGATTTCCACACCAATTCCGCTAAAGGAGCCTTCTGTTTCATCCATAAAGCTGGCTAAATCTTCTGCCGAAAAATAAGATGTATAGGGATCACCAATCCCTGCCACAAGTCCTGCATACATGGTTTCTGTCATAGCATTTTTATCTATTTCATCCACATAGTATTTGTCCAAATACTTTTCAATCATCTGTATTTTTGCATCCGTAGGCATCGTGTTTTCCGTCATACCTTTTAGAACGTAAAACCCTCTGCCCAATGCTGCGACCAGTACCATCACCACAATACCGGATAAAAAACCCTTTAAATATGTTTTCTTTTCCACAGCTTTCACCTCTCTCTGCTTTGTCTAGTGTTAAATATAGTATGAGAAAAAAACAATAATATAACCTTCCTACCTTCTGTCATTTACGAACAAAGATTATATACCCTTCTTGTATCCCCATATGTTCTAATGAAAAGATAGTTTTTTCAGCTACTCCAAGCCGTTTTTTTCACAACATCCAATACAGACTGAAACCACCCCTTCGGGTGGCTTACATCTGTTTTCTTTTCTATCATTTATACCCCAAGATAAGGCCCTGGGCTAGTGTGTTTACCATTTTTACGCACTTCAAAGTGACAGTGATTTCCCGTCGAGTTGCCGGTGCTTCCGCATTTTGCGATAACCTGCCCTCTAGAAACAGTCTGCCCCTGAGAAACCATCAATTTGGAGTTGTGCCCATATAAAGTAACCAATCCGCTCCCATGGTCAATCATGACAGTATATCCATAGCCATTAACATATCTGGCAGTAATTACCCTGCCCCCTGCCGCTGCCACAATATTTGTGCCATATGATCCGGGAATGTCATAGCCGGTGTGGAATTCACGTCCGCTGCCGATCGGTCTGCTTCTATACCCATATCCACTGCTTATATTGGAACGTCCCGGTACAGGCCATGCAAACTGCCCTCCCGTATATTTTACATTTCCCTGAGCTCCGCCTCCGTTAGCCCCTGTACTTCTGGATGCCTGATAAATCAAGTTTTCCACTTCATTGCTGGCTTTTGTCCATGAGGCAAGTTCTTGTTCATATTTTGCCGTATCTTTGCGATACTGTTCTGCCACATTCTTCTTATCTACGAGTTTTTGCTGCAATTCCTGATTTTTCTGTTTCTGCTGTTCAGCCAAAACGGTGATATTATCTCTCTCTACTTTGATTTCTTCTGTTTTGGTCTGAATAATCTTCTCATTTTTTTTCAGTTCTTCCAGTGTCGTTTTATCATGTGTCATAATATCATTAACATACTGCATTCTAGTCAAAAAATCATTAAAACTTTCCGACTGCAAAACAACTTCTAAATAACCGATAGAACCATGTTCATGAATATATTTAATACGCTTTTTGAAATCGTTCAGCTGCTTCTCTTTTTTTTCAGTAGCCACCTGCAATTCCTTCTGGGCCGCCTCTAATTTCTTTTGTGTTTCCTCTAGTTTATTCGTTATTTTTTCCAGTTCCTCTTCGGCTTCCATAACGCTTTTGTCCAACTTTGAAATTTCATCGGTAATATTTTTTTGTTTTATTTTTGCCTGTTCCAATGCTGCCTTGGCATTTTTCTTGTTCTGCTCATATTTATTCTTATCCTTTTGCAGCTGATTCATGCTCTTTGCCTCCACCACAAAAGCCGGTTCACAGCAGGAAAAGATAAGCATAAAAGACATGATACACATAATTAGCTTCTTCATACGCTTTTCTCACTCCTTTTTAAACCTTCAAGTATTTACGTATTGATGTCACACTGCCCACAGTACCAAGCAATATACCAAAAACCAAAGCAATGGGTAAGAGTACAGAGAAAATTTCAGCGCCAAGTCGGAATGTTGCCAGATTTTTGATAATCGGAAAATATGTATAAATCATGTTGATAGCCTTCCCATAGGCCGGCCACGCAATGGCAATGGGAATAATCGCACCGATCAGACCAATCAAAACGCCTTCTATAATAAATGGCCATCTAATAAACCAGTCGGTCGCACCCACAAATTTCATAATATTAATTTCATTTCTTCGAGTAAATACAGAAATTTTGATGGTATTCATAATAATGACAACTGAAATAATCCCCAATATTGCGATAACCAGAATGCCCGTTATCTGAATAATTTTATTGAGCTTCAAAAGCACTTCTGTTTCAGATTGTGCATGGCGAATATTATTGATTCCATCCAATTTTTCAAGCTCCGACAACACGCTGGACTGATATTCAATACCATCCAAAGATATTTTAAAAGAATTGGACAAAGGATTATTTTCCCCTTCAAATCCATCCAGAACACCATCCTCCGCATCCCATTCCTTTTTCAGCTCATCCAACGCATCATCAGGTGAAACGTACTGTACATCGCTGACATGGTCAATAGACGCAATGCTTTTTTTCAGATTTTCAACTTCCTCACCGCTTATCTCTCCTTTTAAGAATACGGCAATTCCGATGGAATCCTCCATCTGCCGAAGTACATAATGGAGATTGTTTACCATACAATAAGAGAATGCCATAATGAAAATACACGCTGCAACCGTTGCTATGGAAGCTATGGTCATAAGCCTGTTTTTTAGCAATCCCGTAAACCCTTCTTTAAAATAATATCTAATTGAACTAGGCCTCATCGCTATACCCACCTTTTTGAATGTCCCTGATGACACGACCACTTTTCAGCGTCACAACACGTTTTTGCATCGAATCCACAATATCCTTGGCATGGGTGGCCATAACCACCGTTGTACCGCGTTTGTTGATATCGTCCAAAAGACACATAATGTCCCATGCCGTAGTCGGGTCAAGGTTTCCTGTAGGCTCATCGGCAATCAGTATGGGCGGGTTGTTCACAATAGCTCGTGCCAGAGCCGTCCTTTGCTGTTCTCCGCCGGAAAGCTGATTGGGGTAACTTTTTGCCTTCTTTGACAGCCCTACCAGAGAAAGCACCGCTGGTACATTTCTGCGGATTTGTCTGGAAGGTGCCTCTATAACCTGCATGGCAAAGGCAACATTTTCATAAACTGTTTTATTGGTTAAAAGCCGAAAATCCTGAAATACAACGCCCAGATTTCGTCTTAAAAAAGGAATCTGCCCTCTTGTAATATTATTTGTCACTACTCTATTGATAGTAATTTCCCCTTCTGTAGGATCCAGTTCCTTCAAAAGGAGCTTAATTAACGTGGATTTTCCAGAACCGCTGGAACCCACAAAAAAAACAAATTCGCCCTTTTCAATGCGGATGGAAATATCTTTCACACCCTCAGAGCCGTTGGGGTAAATTTTTGATACATGGTTCAACTCGATCAAAAAAATCTTCCTCTCTTTTTATGATACATAATAAGCCAACCGGCCTATTTCCATTTTTCTACAAAGCATAATATGTCCAAAGTCTATACAAAAAAACGAAACTTATCAAAAATTGTCTGAATGATACGAATTTTCTACGCTCCAAAAAATTATAGCATACAGAAAAGGTAGGGGCAAGCCCCTACCCACCGTATTTTATGAACTTTTTGCGAACGAAACCTTACAGGATTCTTACAGACTGTCAAAAAACTCCCCTTTCCCCACAAAAGAGCAAATGGTTTGGGGAAACTTTCCAAACCACTTGTAAATATTAGCTGAATTTAAGGTTTGTCTTCAGTCTGGGGGGTGTAGACAAAGTCTACACCCTGTTACTTTATTGACAGACTAAAAGTATTCTTACTTCCTTTTTTAGTAAGACATTTTATCCATATAAATCATGTACTTGCTAACCATTAATGTGATTTTAAAAATAATGGCATCATCAAAATTTCGTAAATCCAGACCAGTCATTTTCTGAAGCTTATCCAGTCTGTAAACTAACGTATTTCTGTGGATGTATAACTGTCTGGAGGTTTCAGAAACGTTCAGATTATTTTCAAAGAATTTATTGACAGTTGCCAGTGTTTCGTCGTCAAAATCATCCATAGTCAGACCATGAAGCACTTCTTTAATGAACATTCTGCAAAGGGGCAGAGGCAGCTGATAAATCAATCGTCCGATACCCAATCGTTCATAATTAACAATAAATTTTTCATTCTCAAAAATTTTACCAACCTCAAGGGCCATTTTCGCTTCTTTGTAGGAACGGGATACATCCTTTAAATCGCTGACCACAGTACCGATAGAAATATAGACCTTGCTGTTAATCTCTGTACCTAAAGTATCAGAAATCATTTTGGCGATTTTTTCAATCTCCTCCATGGTTTCTTTTTCACGCAGTTCTTTCACAAGAATGATGCTGTGTTCATCTACTGCTGTTACAAAATCCTTTGTTTTGGCAGGAAAAACACTTCTGACAATCTCAACAATGTTCATATCCTTGTCAATATTGGTTTCAATCAGATAAACAATTCTTCTGATATTGTTTTCAATATGCAGTTTTTTTGCTCTGCTGTAAATATCAACCAAAAGAAGATTGTCCAAAAGAAGATTTTTGATAAAATTATCCTTATCATATCTTTCTTTGTATGCAACCAACAGACTCTGAATCTGGAAAGCAGCGATTTTACCAATTCTGTACCCTTCTTCATCTTCGCCCTTTACCTGCACTACATATTCTGGCACACCGTTGTCATAGATTTTAAAATATTGATAGCCCAAAATCAGCTGACTTTCTGCCTGAGACCCAACAAAATTTTCAATGGCGTCTATCTGACGACCTATCATATTTTCTTCTGTCGTTGCAATTACTTTTCCTTCCTTTTCCACAACACTAAGTTCTTTCCTTGTAATGTTTTTTAGTCCGTCGATTGTGTTTTGCAAAATTTGATTAGAAATCATACGCTCTCACCCCAAAATTGTTTTATATTATATTTTCCGAATGTTGGCCTAGTACTGTTCAAATTGCCTAAAATTGCTTCCCGCGTTTCCTAGTAAAATAACCTAATCTTATTTTATAACAAAATACCAAAAAAATAAAGAGAAATCGTAAAAAAACATACAATCTCTCTTTATTTAATTATTTTTCAATAAAAAATCATGTGTGTTTTTATTAATTATGCCGTTGGCTCCTATTTTTATTCTGTTTTTATTTCCCCAGATACATTTATTTCCTTGTTTTTTTATATTTTTTCAAAACCTTCACCTAAAACTTCTTTCATATCCATTAACAGTAGGAACGCATTTCGGTCAATATTCATGATAATGCTTTTAACTGCTGTGATTTCTTTTTGTGAAAAAACACAAAGTAAAATTTCCTTTTCATTCTTTGTATACATTCCCCTGCCTGAAAAGGCTGTAACCCCTCTCTGCACTTCTTCCAAAAGTGCCGCAGCAATTTCGTCAGACTTTTCAGAAATAATAAAAGCCGCCTTAGAAAAGGAAAGCCCTTCCAATATCATACCCACACATTTGCTGGAAATATAGACCGAAACTACAGCATACATGGCATGTTCCGCTCCAAAGGTAACCAGCCCCAAGGCAATGATTGCCGCATCCAACACAAATATAGCCTTAGAAACAGGGATTCTCGGATGTCTGCTGTGCAGCAGCGTTGCCGCAAGATCAGCTCCCCCTGTGGTTGCCATGCCGCGCATCACTAACCCAACACCAACTCCCACAAAAACGCCGCCAAAAATGCAGGCCAAAATCATATCTCCCTGATAAGCCGGCAAAAACCCTGTGTAAAATAAGGCCAAAGAAAAATAAAGAGATGCCCCTATGGTTCGTTTTAAAAACTTTTTTCCTAATATACGCCACGCCGCCAAAAACAGAGGCACATTGCAGGCAATATTTACAAACCACAAAGGAATGGGCAAATTAAAAAAACGCTTGCTATAACTATCCAGTACAATGCCCAAGCCTGTTGCGCCACCCGCCACAAGACAGTTGGGTTCATAAAAGGTATGAATCCCAGCTGCCAGTATCGTCGTTCCCACTATAATCCATGCAAATTCCTGTACGTTCTCTTTTCTCATAGCCACTCATCCTTTACACTTGGGGAAAGGTGGCAAATCTTAACTCTATTTTGCAGCCTTTATATCCCCAGAAAATGATTTCTAAGTACAATGAGCGCAAATTTTGGCAGACGCATCATACGCCCCAGCCGGGAAGGCTGTTTCAGGAGACGGTAAAACCATTCCAGCCCCAGCTTGCGGAATATCATTGGTGCACGTTTTACTTTCCCTGCCATAACATCGAAGCTGCCGCCAACACCAATACACACTTTTGCACCGATGAGCCGCATATTTTCAT
>CAZCDP010000054.1:7123-9098 GCA_964497675.1 uncultured Candidatus Epulonipiscium sp. | reverse complement strand
TTTCAGAAGCTTTCTTAATAGCTGCACAAATATCTTCATAATTTGTACTTGTAGAAAGTCTTACTGTCAGGTCGACAACAGAAACATCATTAGTCGGAACACGGAAGGACATACCCGTCATTTTTCCTTTTAAAGAAGGAATAACAAGGGCACACGCCTTTGCAGCTCCTGTTGTAGAAGGGATAATATTCCCAAATACAGAACGGCCTGTTCTCCAATCCCTGCCTGCTCTTGCATCAACTGCTTTTTGTTTTGCAGTTGCAGAGTGGATGGTAGACATCAAGCCCTGTTCGATTCCATATGTATCATTAATAACTTTTACCAAAGGAGCCAGACAGTTTGTTGTACAGGATGCATTGGAAACGACATTATATTCTGGTTTATATTCTGTATTATTTACACCCATAACAAATGTCGGTGTTGCCTCATCTTTTGCCGGTGCTGTCAAAACAACCTTTTTTGCACCGCCAACCAAATGTGCAGATGCTGTTTCCATAGTATTGTATGCACCTGTTGATTCTACAACGTATTCAGCGCCGCACTTTGCCCATTCAATTTTTGAAGCATCACTCTCGCTAAAAATAGTAATCTTCTTGCCGTTTACAATGAGTGCATTTTCACCAACTTCAATATTACCATTAAATCTTCCGAATACAGAATCATATTTAATCATATAAACCATGTGATCAATCTCTGCATTTCTCAAGTTGATACCACAAAGTTCAAATTCATCTGCTCTTTCCATTAAAACTCTGAATACCACCCTGCCAATACGTCCAAAACCATTGATACCAATTTTTATAGCCATTTTTGTACGCTCCTTCTGAAAAAAATAAATAAAATTACCATACTATATACTTATTGTATCATACAAGTTTAAAAAGTCATCAAAAAATTGTTATTTATTTAATTTTCGGATATGTATACAGTAATATATTGTTTTTTTGTTAAAATTCATTAAAAAATCACTTAGTTTTTTCACTAAATTATAGCAAAACAACTAACAAATTGCAATTTTTACAAGTTATTTCCTTTTCAAATAAATTACTTCCTACTTTCAGGAGTATTTGCAAACTAAAAGCAAATACTCCTTCTTAGAAGCATAAGACAAATAAAAAGTCATAGTTGATATTCATTTTATTATTTTAATAATCCGATTAATTCAACCTCGCATAACACATTTTTAGGCAGTGTTTTTACAGCAACGCAGGAACGTGCAGGCTTACCTGTAAAGTATTTTGCATAAACTTCGTTAAATTTCGCAAAATCACCCATATCAGCGATAAAGCAGGTAGTTTTTATTACATCAGTAAAACCGATTCCGTTTGCTTCTAAAACAGCGCTCAGATTTTTCATCACTTGCTCTGCCTGTTCTTCAATGGTTGTTGCTACCACATCACCTACCGCCGGATCAATGGGAATCTGACCGGAAGTAAAAAGGAAACCGTTAGCAGACACAGCCTGTGAATAAGGGCCAATAGCAGCAGGTGCTTTATCTGTACTTGTAAATTTTAACATATTTCATACCTCCATTTTATTGTTTTTCATACCAATTTCTCTTTTATTGTATTCCTAAGCCCTAATCCAGTCAATGCATTTTTCTTTTAATCTCCCCTTTTTCAAATCTTTTTCTGATTTTTACTTTCAAAATTATATTTTTATTCCATTTTGAAAGGATTTCGGTTAAAATAAACAAGATGCTTTTATTTCGGTTTTTACCGAATTTATAATAAATTGAACTTTTTTCAGAAAGGATAATCACAATGACAAATCAAGAGGCAATTCAGAAACGACGTATTTTTGGTATCATTTCCCATCCGGATGCTGGAAAAACAACACTGACAGAAAAACTGCTGCTGCACGGAGGTGCGATTCGGGAAGCAGGCACCGTCAAAGCCAGACGAAACGCTAAATTTGCAAAATCTGACTGGATGGAAATTGAAAAACAGCGTGGTATCTCGGTTACCAGCTCGGT
>CAZCDP010000054.1:0-7113 GCA_964497675.1 uncultured Candidatus Epulonipiscium sp. | reverse complement strand
TTCTGTTATGCAGTTTGAATACCAAGGGAAAATTGTTTCCATTATGGATACCCCCGGGCATAACGACTTTGGCGAGGACACCTACCGTATTTTAACCTCTGTAGACAGTGCTGTTATGGTCATTGACGCCGCAAAAGGTGTAGAAACACAAACCGTAAAGCTTTTCAAAGTTTGCAGTATGCGACGCATTCCTATTTTTACATTTATCAATAAACTTGACCGTCAGTCAAAAGACCCTTTGGAATGTATGTCTGATTTGGAGGATGCTTTGGGATTGCCCTCTACGGCTGTCACATGGCCTATCGGAAATGGCCTGACCTTTGAGGGTATTTATGACCGTCTGGAGAACAAAGTATATGCATACCGTAAGAAGAACACTGTAATCGAGCTAGGAGCCAACGGTGTTTACGGTGATAAGCTGGATGGTATTATCAGTGAGGCTAATCTTGACATCCTACGAAACGAAATTGACCTTTTAGATGGTGCTGGGAATGACTTTGACTTAAAACTCGTTATGGAAGGTAAGCTTTCCCCTGTATTTTTTGGCTCTGCCTTAGTGGATTTCGGTGTCACACCATTTTTAAATCACTTTTTAGACTGGGCACCTGCTCCGGGGGTTCGGAAAACAACAACAGGCGAAATCCAACCCACAGATGAATTCTTCAGTGGCTTTATTTTTAAAATTCAAGCGAATATGAACCCTGCCCACCGTGACAGACTAGCCTTTTTGCGTATCTGCTCCGGCACCTTTCAAAGAGGTATGAATATAACTCTGTCCAGAACAGGTAAGCAAATGAAACTGAGCCAGTCAACACAGCTTATGGCCAACGAACGAGAAACCGTAGAAACAGCCTGTGCCGGCGATATCATAGGTATTTACGATTCTGGAAACTACCAAATTGGCGATACTCTGACAGACAGTAAGGAAAAGATTTTTTTTGAACCACTCCCCACTTTTCCCCCAGAGTTTTTTATGCGTGTTCATCCTGTGAATTCTCTAAAGGCAAAGCAGTTCCAGAAAGGCGTTGCACAGCTGGCGCAAGAAGGTGCAATTCAGGTCTACCACAATGAATACAATGATATTATTTTAGGTGCAGTCGGTGTATTACAGTTCGAAGTCTTTGAGTATCGTTTAAAAAATGAATATCATTCAGAAATCCGTATGGAAAATCTGGATTTTAGTGTCGCACGCTGGGTTGTATCCGAATCTGCCAAAGAAGATTTACATCAATACGTCAACTCCCGCTGTATGCTGATTTATGACCGTTTTGAGCGTCCGCTCTTGCTCTTTGCCAATCAGTACACCTTGAATAGCTTTATGGAGCGAAATAAAAATCTCCGCTTAATAGAAGCCATGAAGGTAGATGACAGCGAATATCATGTATAAAAAGCATAATGCTTTACTATCTGAAAACCTTTGACCTCATTATCCCATGCATAATTTTATTTTCCATGGTAATACTTTTATATACAAGGGAGGTTGTTATGATATGAAAAATAATGAAACTGGTAACAAAGAAAAAAGCGGCAGCTTAACAGATGAAGAATTATATGCGATTCGCCAAAATTCTGATTACAGTGAAGAGGGTAAAGCCGCACCAAATAACAACATTTTTTTTGAAAACAAGAGTAATCCCCTCAGTAGTAAAGGAAACTGATTTCATTTCGGCACAAAGCAGTCATTGCTGTGTGCCGATTTTTTTGTTCTAACTTGCTACTTTCGTTATCTCACAAATTCTCACCTTGGGGATAGATACAGTCTGTCAAAAAACTGCCTGTTCACATCGAAAGAGCAAGCGGTTTGGGGAAAATTTCCCCCAACTGGAATCACGCAGGGTGTGGTCAAGCACGAGGAAATCAGCTTTTGTCCTACAGTACATACTTTATGGACACACTTAAATTAAAATTTGTTTCTTTCTTATGGAAAAGAAAAGCCGGCAGCCTGTTGAGGTGTTCTTCCCTTTTGTGTTATACTATAATAAAAATGCGCAGGTGATAAGATGCTGGAAAACTATAAAACCATTCTGAGGGACGCAGAAACGGAAATTGTGGAGAAAAAATCCCGATTTATCGCAACAGTGCGTCCTGTAAAAAATGAAGAGGAGGCCAAGACGTTTGTAGAGGAAATAAAGAAAAAATACTGGAATGCAACCCATAACGTATTTGCCTATCAAATTGGTGAGCGTAACGAATTGCAGCGTTTCAACGATGATGGAGAGCCGCAAGGTACAGCGGGTATGCCAGTACTCAATGTGCTGAAAGGTGAGGATATTAAAAATACCGCTATTGTGGTAACCAGATACTTTGGCGGTACTTTGCTGGGAACCGGAGGACTGGTACGAGCTTATGGAAAAGCGGCAAAGGAAGGTCTTCTGGAAGCTGGTATTGCACAGATGATTTTATATAGCACCTTCTGTATTACCACAGATTATGCTGATGCCGGAAAAGTACAGTACGAAGTGTTGCAGGATAAACATATTATTCACAATACGGACTATACAGATAGCGTTGTGTTTAAAATCTTTGTAGAATATGCAAAAGGAGAAGAATTTCATAAAAATATATTAAATATTACCAATGGCAAGGCTCTTGTCGTTCACGAATCAGAGGTATATGGTGTTTGGCTGAATGGAAAATTACAAATATATGATTAATTCTTGTTTTTTTGTATCTTTAATGCTAAAATATTTTATGAAAAATTTTAAGGGGGTACTTGATCCATGTCTGGACATTCAAAGTTTGCCAATATTAAACATAAAAAAGAAAAAAACGATGCAAAAAAGGGTAAAATCTTTACCATGTTGGGAAGAGAAATCGCTGTTGCTGTAAAAGCAGGCGGCGCTGACCCTGCTAATAACGGAAAATTAAGAGATATTATCGCAAAGGCAAAAGGAAGCAATATGCCAAATGATACCATCGACAGAAGCATCAAGAAAGCCGCAGGTGCAGATGACGGCATTGTATATGAATCTGTAACATATGAAGGCTATGGTCCAAGTGGTGTTGCCATTATCGTGGAAGCATTGACAGATAACAGAAACCGTGCAGCAGCCAATGTCCGCAATGCTTTTACAAAAGGCGGCGGAAATATGGGCACAAGCGGCTGCGTTAGTTTTATGTTTGATGAAAAAGGCTTAATTGTCGTAGATAAAGAAGAAGTAGAACTGGAAGAAGATGAACTGATGATGATGGCTATTGAGGCTGGTGCAGAAGATTTTGCGGCAGAAGAAGATAGCTATGAAATTACAACGGTACCTGACGATTTTTCCGCAGTACGAGAAATATTGGAAAAAGAAGGCATCCCCATGGTTTCCGCAGAAATTACAATGATTCCACAAACCTATACAGAATTGACAAATGATGAAGATATTAAGAAGATGAATAAGCTTCTTGATTTGCTTGATGATGACGATGATGTACAGAATATTTACCATAATTGGGACGAGTAATCATGTAAAATAATGTTTATATTTTAATGCTTTAGAAAATGGTACATTTAGATACATATTTTTTTGTATAAAGTATTGAGAGCGTTTCAAGTTTTGTGTAAACTCAAAAATCTGATATAAGATATAGGAATAGTTATTATAGGGCAGAGTCGATTTTACTGGTTCTGCCCTTACCTGCATTATACAGGAGATTTTGCGCATATTAATAAAGCCTGTCGATAAGATTCCTTCCGGCAAGCAGTTCTTCAAAATAGATTTTGGGAGTATCCTAAAGTATCAAAATAAAATAACGTAAAAAACCTTCAATGGTAACATACAATTCTATGTTTACCATTGGAGGTTTTTTATGTCATTATTAAATCGACCATGAGTTGTATCCCCCACTATGCAAGCTTTTTCAAACTCATGCATAGGTAAATGAGTATTGGATAGTTCTTTTTCCATCTACTATTAATACTCACTAGCCGCCATTGCAACAATTTGCTCCGCAAATCCTCCCTATGTGCGTCCGGCCTTCTTCCATTACTCCATGAAAAAAAGGCAAGGGGAAACGCCTCGTGGAGGCTGAAAGTAAAACATTTCCAACTGGAATCATGTAAGGCAAAAGTACTTGACCATGCCCAAGTTGATTTCTAGGGGCGTAGCCCTAGCACAAAAATCAGCTTTTTCCACAGTACCTACTTTAAGACAGCTTGCATCTTAAAGTAGGTACTGTAAAGTATCAATTTTTTTATGTAAATCTTAGTAGTTCTGTGCCAATACCCTGAAATATGCTTGTGGATGTGTACATACTGGACAAACGCCAGGTGCTTTCTTGCCTACATGAATATAGCCGCAGTTTTCACACTGCCAAATGGTATCCCCTTCCTTGGAAAATACCAAACCACCTTCTACATTGGCTAATAGTTTACGGTATCTTTCTTCATGCTCTTTTTCAATTTTTGCTACGGCATCAAAAAGATAAGCAATTTTGTCAAATCCTTCTTCTTTTGCCTCTTTTGCAAAAGTAGCATACATTTCTGTCCACTCGTAGTTCTCACCCTCTGCAGCTTCCAAAAGATTCTGGGCCGTGTCACCAATGCCATCATGGAGAAGTTTAAACCAGATTTTTGCGTGTTCCTTTTCATTATTCGCTGTTTCTGTAAACAATGCAGAAATCTGCTCGAATCCCTCTTTTTTTGCAGCACTGGCATAATAAGTATACTTATTCCTTGCCATAGATTCTCCTGCAAATGCTGTCTGTAAATTTGCTTCTGTTTTTGAACCTTTTAATTCTGCCATATTCATTCCCTCTTTTCTTCTTCTCTAATGCTTTTGTATTTTTTCCAACAACTGACATTCTTTACAGATTCCATCCATTGTCAGTTGATAGGTATTTACTTTGACACCAGTCTGCTCCTCCACCATTTTGTTCAGATTGTCCAAATCCAGCTTCACATCAAAGAGTTTTCCACACTTAACACAGATAACATAACACAGATAACATGATGATGTTCCTGTAATTTACCATCAAATCTTACGGAACCATTGGGCATATATATCTTCCGAATCTGTCCCGTATCACTCAAAAAATTCAGATTTCGGTATACAGTGCTAAGACTGGCTGTGGATTGTTGCCATTTCATGATTTCGTAGACTTCATTCGCAGAAGGGTGTAGTTTGTTTTCCAATACTACCTTTTTGATTTCTTCCCTTTGTTTCGAATAGTTTGCCATACTGTCAAGCCTTCTTCTCGGAAAAATAGGAATCATTTCTATTTTATACTATTGATAATACCATGATTTTCTAGTACCGTCAATGTTTTTCAATTTTCACATCTATTTTCAACCTTAACATTAGCTGATACCATACTTCCTAATAAGCGTTTTCTATCACCATAGAAAATTACTAAAAATGCCTGATCGCCTTAAGGCACTATGCCTTTTATCTTTTTTATCAAGGCACTGTTAAAATTCAATCCAATATTTTTTTACACTTTTCTCTTCCAATGCATCCAAATAAGAATCCGCAATCTCAAAGATTTCATCCTCATCTCTGATTTTCAAAAACTGTTTTCCTTTCTCAGCCACAACGTCCTTTTTCTTTATTTTGGGGTTATGGATCCACTTCAAAAACTCGGTTTCCCACTGTTTTGCCGTTTCCTCCATATCCTCATAACAGCAAAATTCATCCTTCACCGCTTCCATCAATTCTTTGATTTCTATTTTCATATGCTCTCCTATCCTTTCTGTTCTGGGCATTTCAATCCAAAATGTTCATAGCCGTGTCTTGTTACAATCCTGCCCCGAGGTGTTCTCTGAATGTAGCCTAACTGCAAAAGATAGGGTTCATAAACATCCTCAATGGTTTCTGCTTCTTCCCCTATGGATGCCGCCAAAGTATCCACGCCTACAGGTCTGCCGGAAAATTTTTCAATCATAGCCAGCAACATTTTGCGGTCAATTAAATCCAGGCCCATTTTATCCACTTCCAAAAGATTCAGCGCAAATCTTGCTACCTCCGCTGTGATGGCCCCATCATATTTTACCTGTGCAAAATCACGTACCCGTTTTAACAAACGATTGGCGATTCGTGGCGTTCCTCTGGAACGGCGAGCAATTTCCTCGGCTCCCTCTTGGTCGATGGCTATTTGCAGCACATCGGCAGAACGACAGATAATCGTTTTCAATTCCCCTGTATGATAAGGCTCCAGCCGATGAATCACACCAAAGCGATCCCTAAGGGGTGCTGTTAAAAGACCAATGCGTGTCGTTGCACCAATTAGTGTAAAATGGGGCAAATCCAAGCGTACCGACCGTGCTCCTGCGCCCTTTCCGATGACAATATCAATTACAAAATCTTCCATGGCAGGGTATAAAATCTCTTCAATCATTCTGTTCAACCGATGAATCTCATCAATAAAAAGGATGTCCCCTTCATTCAGACTATTCAAAATAGCTGCCATATCTCCTGGGCGTTCGATAGCCGGACCGGAAGTGGTTTTGATGCTAACTCCCATTTCATTGGCAATGATATTGGACAAAGTGGTCTTTCCCAAACCGGGCGGGCCATAAAGCAATACATGGTCCAATGCTTCTCCTCTTTGTTTCGCCGCTTCGATAAATACTCGCATATTATTTTTTACATTTTCCTGCCCGATATAACTTTCCAAAGTATCAGGTCGAAGTCTTGGCTCAATTTCCACATCTTCTTCCCGAAAACCTGCCGTAATGATTCGTCTGTTTTCCAAAATAACCACCTATTTCTATATCAAAATTTCATCATCTTTTTCAACGCTCGCTTTAGAAGTTCTTCCGTTGATAAGCCTTCTTCATAAATTTCTTCTACTGCCTTTACTGCCTCACTCCGGCTGTAACCCAATGCCGTCATGGCTTCAATGGCTTCAAACTTCGGCTCACCGAAAATACCATTCAAACCATTTTCTTTGCTATTTTCAAAAAAATCTTCTGCAATTGCATCTTCTGCCTGAAACTTATCCTTCAAATCCAAAATCACTCTCTGTGCCGTTTTCTTCCCCACACCCGGTGCTGTGCTCAAAGTCTTCACATCCTCCGAAAGAATCGCCAGTACGATTTCTCGAGGTGTCAGCTGTGCCAAAAATCCCAATGCACCTTTTGGGCCTACGCCGGATACTGTAATGAGTTTATGAAAAATTTCCAGTTCC
>CAZCDP010000053.1:5530-9264 GCA_964497675.1 uncultured Candidatus Epulonipiscium sp. | reverse complement strand
TTCTGTCGGGCTTCTTCGCTGTCAAAAGCAAAATACAATACACCCTGCTCTTGTTCACGATTGTTAATGATACTCATGTTTTTAATATTGATGTTGTTGCTGAAAAACAGCACAGCAATGATGGCAATGCTGCCAGGGCGATCAACCACGTCAACAGTGATTTCATATCGCTTGACAAAGCTGCCCGGTGTCACATTTCCAAAGGAATCCCTATATTGTCGGGCTGTTTCAAAATGGGAATGGATTTCATCTTGTTTGCCCAAAGCTATTTTTTGCTTAATATCCCCCACAACACATTCCAGAGAAGACAGGGCAGCAAGAATCTTTTCACGATTTTCCATACAGATGCCTTCCCACATATCGGGGCTGGAAGAAGCAATTCTGGTAATGTCTTTAAAGCCGCCTGCAGCTAAAAGATGCATATACTGTTCCGGCGTATCCAAGTGCTTGACATTATTCACCAAAGCAGAAGCAATAATGTGCGGTACATGGCTGATGGACGCTACGATATAGTCATGTTGTTCAGGGGAAACTACTACGGGAATAGCACCTGTTTTTTCCACTAATTGAGAAAATGCACTAACTTTTTTATTAGAAACGTTTTCATCCGGAGTTAGGATATAATAAGCATTTTCAAAAAGGTGTTCTTTGGAAGCACTATAACGAAATCGTTCCGACCCTGTCATGGGATGACCGCCGATATATGTAATCTGGTCAGATAAAGAGGACATTTGTTCGTAAATATGGCTTTTCGTACTGCCTACATCTGTGAGAATACATTTTTTGTCGATAAACGGAAGTAGTTTTTTTGCATAGTCAAATATTTTGTTAACAGGCGTGCAGATAAAAACTGCATCGCAGTCTGTAAAAATATTTGTGATTTCCGTAGAATAGGCATCAATAACGCCTTCCTCATAAGCTTGCTTTAGCACATCATCATGTCTGTTTGAAGCCACAATGGTTTTGACATCACAACGGGTTTTCAAGGCTTTTGCCAAGGAACCACCGATAAGCCCAAGACCAATGATGCCAACTTTGCCGAACATCATTCAAACGTCCTTCCTGCCAGAGAGATATAAGGCCTTAATTCATCACAGAGCTGTTTGAAATCTTTTGGATTCAAGGACTGTGCACCGTCAGAAAGGGCACAAGCCGGATTAGGGTGTACCTCAATCATAAGGCCATCCGCACCAACGGCTGCTGCCGCGAGGCTCAGGGGGCCTACGCAATCACGAACACCGGAAGCATGGCTTGGGTCAATGATGATAGGCAGATGGGTCTTACTACGTAAAATAGGAACCGCACTGATATCCAGTGTGTTTCTTGTGCTTGTTTCAAAAGTACGGATACCCCGTTCACAGAGAGCAACTTTTTCATTGCCTTCGCTCATGATATATTCGGCGGCATTAAGCCATTCGTCGATGGTAGCGGAAAGCCCTCTTTTTAATAAGACGGGAATATTCGTTTTTCCGACTTCTTTCAGCAATTCAAAGTTCTGCATATTTCTGGCTCCAATTTGGAGGATGTTTACATACTGCACAGCTTTTTCCAAGGCACGAAGACTGGTAATTTCGGTAATGACAGGCATCCCTGTTTTTTCGCGGGTTTCCGCCATATAACGCAGCCCTTCTTCTTCCAGCCCCTGAAAAGAGTAGGGAGAGGTACGGGGTTTATAAGCACCGCCACGCAGGATTTGGGCACCGCCGCTTTTTACTGCCAAGGCGGACTCCATCAGTTGCTCTCTACTTTCTATAGCACAAGGACCTGCCATGATAACAAAATTTCCGCCGCCGATTTTTACGCCGTTGACATCTAAGATGGTGGGTTCGGGGTGGAATTTGAGGTTTGCAACTTTATAAGATTCACTGATGGGCACAAGACGTTCTACGCCTGGCATCAACTGAGGATTTTTTTCAATAAATTTGGATTTATCGCCTACAACGCCAATGATAGTAATAGATTCACCTTTGGAAAGATGGGCATTCAGCCCCAAGGTGTGCAGCGTGGTAACGATTTGTTCTATATTTGCCTCTGTGGCATTGGGTTTCATTACAACAATCATTTCTGTATCCCTCCTTGAATTAGTCTTTTTGTTTGTTTCTTATTGTACTCCCAGGAGATGTCGGTGTCAATGATTGTAAGTTTATGGGTACCATTAAATTTTCAACTTTAAAGATAGGGTTTCTGTGATGAGTTTTTTGTAATTTCTACTGATAAAAGCCTTTTTGGAACAGCCATAAAAATAAACAACCCAAGGGTGCTGACTTTTGTCAATTTTAAATATGTTTTCCGTATTGATGAGAAAAGAACGATGGGATTGTATCAGACAATGTTGAGGTACGTTCTCCTTTAACTTGTATAAGGGAAGCAAAACAGGTATTTCTTCATTTATTGTGTGGATTAGGCACTTATGGTTAATCGCTTCTATGAATAAAATTTTTTTGCAAGGAATATTACAATAAAAACTAGAGGTACTTACGCAAAGAGCATAACGGTTGTCTAAATTCAGCTGTTGGTATATCAGAACGTGATACTGGATTAACTCTGAAATTCTTCGAATATTTTCTTTATCTAAAGGCAACAGAAAATATTCGAAGGATTTCAAGCTTAAAAAAGCAGAAATAAGATAATCGATTCGATTGGATAGTATAATTACAGGTCTGTGCAGAAATTGTTTGTTTTTCTGAAGCCTCAGTAAAAAATGGATTGCTTCGTTTGGTTTTTTATCCAATGAAACAACAAAAAAATAAATGTCACGAATTATAGAGGTTTTTTCAGCATCTTCAAGTGTGTCAGCTGCTATAAAAGAACTGTTTTTGTTGGTACTCATAATAATCTGCTTGGTTTGGCAGGCTATGTCATTGTCGCAAAACGCTTGTAATATAGTGAAAATAATAAGTAACCTCCTTTTTCATAAAGTAAAGTTAATTTGGCGAAATATGCGGTAACTTGTAATATTATATCACGTTTTGATGGTATTTAAATAGACATGTTTCATAGATTTTCAAGAATATTTTTGACAGAAGAACAATACACATAAAAAAAAGGGGGACAAAGCTATGGAAAAAAAACAGAAGCTTACAGAATTTCTCGGTGGGGGACTGCGGGAGGTTATTCAGAAAATAGAACCGAAACAGCTGCAGAATATGGAAGAAATCCGAATCCGCGGGGAAAAGCCATTGATTCTACGCCGAAACAGACAGGATTTATTTGTTGAGCCAGGAGGAACGGTCACCCCTGATGCAACAAAAGCTTATGTACCATCTTTGGGAGATATACAGGCAACAGTAGAATTATTGAGTAGATATTCACTGTATGCCTTTGAGGAAGAACTGCGGAACGGATTCCTGACCATCGAGGGGGGACATCGTGTAGGCATTGTAGGAAAGACCGTTCTGGAAAATGGTCATGTAAAAACATTAAAAAATATAAGTGCCTTAAACCTTCGAATTGCCCATGAAATCAAGGGATGTGCCGATGAAGTGTTAAAATATGTCGTTCATGACGGGGTGGTTTCGCACACACTCATTATATCTCCGCCGGGCTGTGGCAAAACAACGTTGCTTCGGGATATGGTGCGACAGCTGAGTAACGGGAAAAAGAACATCTTTGTCGGACAAACCGTGGGTGTTGCCGATGAAAGAGGAGAAATTGCAGGATGCTGGAAGGGATTGGCACAAAACGATGTTGGGATAAGGACAGATGTTCTGGATGGCTGCCCCAAAGCAGAAGGT
>CAZCDP010000053.1:3065-5520 GCA_964497675.1 uncultured Candidatus Epulonipiscium sp. | reverse complement strand
TGATGTTGGTACGGAGTATGTCGCCTCAAATCATAGCAGTGGACGAAATCGGAAAGGAAGAGGATTTTTATGCTGTGGAAAGCATACTGAATGCAGGCATCAAGCTGATTTGTACCGTTCATGGTAACGATATAGCTGATGTGATGAAACGCCCTGTGCTAAGAGAACTTATAGAAAAAGAAACTTTTCAGACCATTGTTGTACTTTCTGCCAGAGTGCATACAGGAACGATAGAGGCAGTGTATAAAGATGGGTTGGAAAATATTTACGAAAGAAAGCGGGTGAAGCAGAAATGGTAATAAAAATAATAGGCATGATACTAATTCTTTTTTCAACGACAACGACCGGACTGTATTTTTCTGAAAGATACCGATTTCGGGCTGATGATATGAGTTCTATGAAGCAAGGCTTGACCATGCTGAAAAATCAGATTTCTTTTTTGGCCATGCCTTTACCAGACGGGATGCAAGATGTTTCACAAAAAATAGGCGGTTCCGTAGGGAAAATCTTTGAAACTGCCGCTTGCCTGATGGAAGAACGAACCCATGAGGGTGCAGAAACGATTTGGCAGCAAGCTGTTTTAAAAAATTGTGGCAAAACCTTCTTCACAGCGGAGGATTTGGATGCCATTGTTACCTTTGGCAAATCATTGGGCTATCTGAATCAGATACAGCAAGAAGCCAGTATTGACCTTCTGCTTGCCTATCTATCAGATACGGAACATCAGTTACTGGAGAAAAGAACGAAAAACAGCAGGCTTTATGGCAGTATGGGGATATTGGGTGGAATCTTAATGATAGTTGTGCTGTTATAAATAGGGGGAATTCAAATGGAAATCAATATTGTATTTCAAATTGCAGCAGTAGGCATTTTGGTGGCAGTGCTGAATCAGGTGCTGATGCGTGCTGGACGGGAAGAACAGGCTATGATGACAACCCTTGCCGGTTTGGTCGTGGTACTGTTTTGGGTTATTCAATATATTAGTACTTTGTTTCAGACAGTACAGACGCTGTTTCAACTGTAAGATCGGGAGGTGGGTTTATGGAAATCGGGCAGATAGTAGCACTGGGGATTATGGGAACGGTATTGGCGGTAACGCTAAAAAAACAGAGTCCGGAAATCAGCCTGATGACAGCGTTGGCAACAGGAATTCTGATATTTATTTTTATTTGCGGACGTATGGGTCAGCTTCTTTCCATTTTAAAGGAAACGGCTCAAAAAGCGGGAATCAGCGGCGGATATTTTGCCATTGTGCTGAAAGTGACAGGCATTGCCTACCTGTCCCAGTTTGGGATGCAGCTCTGTGCCGATGCAGGAGAAAATGCCATTGCCTCCAAAATCGAACTGGCAGGAAAAATACTGATTATGGCTGTGTCGGCACCCATACTGCTTGCATTGCTGGACGTGGTTATGGGGCTGACATAAAACCCGGCATTTCCGGGAAAGGAATGGGGACGGATGAGAAAAAAAATAAAATTTTTACTTTTAGTTCTGATTTTTAGTGGTGGAATGAGTAATGGGGTTTTGGCAGAAGATACCTCTGGGATTATCAACAATCAGTTGGATTTGTTGGAGCTGGATGCAGTGGACAGGCAGACGGAAGATATTTTACAAGAGCGAGAAGACATGGAAGGGGTTTCTTTTGGCGGCCTTATGAAAAAATTTGTAAGTGGAGAGTTTTCCTTAGAGTTGGCAGACGTTTTGAGAACTTTAGGCAGAAAGGTATTTGGAGAGATTCAGATACAGCTTTCCCTAGTAAAAAAAATGATTATCATTGTGATACTCAGCGGCATTCTCAAAAATCTGAATACTTCGTTTCAGGGGAAATCTGTTGGGGAACTGGGTTTTTATATCTGCTACATGGTTATGATTGTATTGATTACGGCTACCTTTTATCGCCAGACAGCCATCGTTTCCGATACCATTCAGCAGATAACAACCTCATTTCAAGCTATGTTACCTGCTTTTTTTGCCCTGTCGGCATCCTCGGGGAATTATGCCCAGACAGCTGTCATGGGGCCGACTGTGATTGGTGGTGCAGGGCTTCTTTCTCATTTAATTTGTAAAGCAGTACTTCCTGCCATTACACTGATTGCCTCCTTGGAAATGGTGAACAACATTACGGAAAAGCCTATGCTGAGCAAGTTTACAGAGCTTTTTAAATGCGGTTTGAGTTGGGGGATGAAGGGAGTGGCAATGATTTTTATGACATTGCTGTCACTCCAAAAACTGGGCAGTTCTTCTTTGAACCAAGCGGTGGGGAAAACAGCAAAAGCGGCAATGGGTGCTATTCCTGTAGTGGGTGATGTTATGGGTGGTGCGGTGGAAGCAGCGGCAGCACTAACAGGGATGCTTCGAAACGGTGCTATGGCGGCAGCGGCACTGTTCCTTATCATGCTTTGTGTCATACCTCTTTTAAAGCTGGGTGTAATGATACTGATTTATAAGCTGACAG
>CAZCDP010000053.1:0-3055 GCA_964497675.1 uncultured Candidatus Epulonipiscium sp. | reverse complement strand
ATATCGTTGGCAACATGATTTCCCCCGCACAAACAGCGGCGGTGGCAGAACCGGTTTGTGAAGGTAGGCTGGTAAAATGTATCAGCGCCGCAGGGGACTTTTCAGTGTTGCTTTTTGGTGCATTGTTTCTCACAGAAGTCATGTTTATTTTTTCTATATTGATTATTTTGGCAATATTCTGAAAGGAAGGAAACAGGAATGACGGAGGCTTTTTCAGCATATATAAAAACTATAGCGGCATTCACATTATTCGCGGCATTTGCGGAAATGCTTATGCCACAAAGCAGTTTTAAAAAATATATCGGTTTGATTATAGGTATCTTGCTTCTAACAGCCATGTTAAAGCCTATGCTTGGTATTTTTTTCATGAAGGATGTGGATATGGAAGCATTGGTGGATGAGAAGGCAGAGGAGCTGGGAGAACACGGCATTTTAGAGGAGGCGGCCTATTATGAAGACCTAGAACAACGGCGGATTACAGAATTGTACGGACAGAAACTCAACGAAGAAATCGCCAAGGATCTGGAAGGAAAATTCGGCAAAGCCTTTTGGGTAGAGGCTGAATTCGTACAGGATAGCGGTAATGAGGACTATGGTCGTATCTTGACAGTAACAGTCGGGGGAGATTGTAACCAGGGAGAGGAGCTGAAAAAATATATGGCACATACCTATGACATCCCAGCGGAGCGAATTACCATTCAATCTGATTCTTAGATGATTAAAAACGGACGTATTCACAAAAGAAAGGTTGATTTTATTGGATAAGAAGAACATTTTAAAGAAACTCTTTTTGCCGGAAAATAAAAAGGCGAGAACCAACCTTTTTACGGCATTTGCCGTTGGCGTGCTGCTCCTTGTCATGGGGAATACATTTTTTAGCACACCACCGAAGGAGGAACCCGTCGCTCCTATGGAGAAGACGAAAACAGAAGCTGTTGACGGGGATACGGCAGAAATACAGTTGGAAAAGCGTTTGGAGGAGATTTTTTCAAAAATTAACGGTGCAGGGCAGGTTGATGTGATGGTGACCATGCGGTGTTCTGCCCAGTCTGTTGTGGCACAGGAAGAAAAGAGCGAAGAAACTTCAACGAAAGAGGAGGATGCCCACGGTCTTGCAAAAACAACGGAAAGCGTCAAACGAGAAAACACAGTCGTTCTGACAGAGGATGGAAAAGGAAACAGCAGGCCTTTCATCTTAAAAGAAAATGTGCCGGAAATTGAGGGAGTTGTCATTGTGGCACAGGGTGGCGGCGATGCCGTGGTTCAGCAAGAGCTAACAGCAGCGGCACAGGCTTTACTTAATGTACCAGCCCATAAAGTAGCAATTCTAAAAATGAAATAGGGAGGAAGGGGAATGTTTGTGTTTAAAAGAAATCAAGTCATTGTGACAGCGTTGGCGGTGATGATCGCTGTTGCAGGGTATTTAAACTTTACGGAAAGTAGAAGCAGTGAAAAAGGAAAAACGGCAATGATGCTCAATGAGGAAGGGGATGCAGTGGCGATTCTGGATGATTTTTCTACACTGCCCGATAATGCACCAGAGGGAGAAATGGCTTCTTTGGACCCTGTTACAGCAGAAGCTTCTGCCACTACGGGCGATGGTGCAGCGGTCTTTGTGAGTGCAGAAGGGGACAACAGCACAGGAACGAAATTTTTTGCGGAAGCAAAACTGGATAGAGAACAGGCTCGTGCAAAACAAAAAGATATTCTGACTGAAATGATGAATAATAACAATGTGGAGGGCGAGAATAAGGCAAAATGCGCCGAAAATATGCTGGAATTACAAAAACGCATTGAAAAAGAAACAGCCGCAGAGGCTATGATTGAAGCAAAGGGCTTCAAAGAAGCATATGTCAGAATTGACGATGAAACTGTGGATGTAGTGGTGGACAAGGAAAAACTGACGGATGCAGAAATTGCTCAGATAGAAGATATTGTAAAACGAAAAACAGGATTTTCCCAAGATAAGATTCGGATTTGTCCCCTGAAAAAAACAAAATAAACAGTTGTTACATAACTTAAAAAAGCTCGTTTCTTTTCTCAGTCCTGAAAAACAGGGTGGAATAGAATGGGCTTTTTTAAGTCATTAGAATTAAAAGAACGGTCGAAGGTAAAAAAAGCTGCTTTCATGGCAATGCTGTTTATATGGCAGCAATGAACGGGTAATGTTTTTTATGCAGAAATCCCCCTTTTTCTTTACTTATTATGCAAAATAATGTAAAATAAAAAATGAAGTTTAAAGTGGTTTAGAAAATATATGAGATGAGGTTTTGAGAAAATGGGAAAAGAGAGAAGACAGCAGAGAGATAGGTTTAAAAGCAAGGCGGGCTTTATTCTGGCCTGTATTGGTTCAGCAGTAGGTATGGGAAACATTTGGCTGTTTCCGTACCGTGTGGGGCAGTATGGTGGAGCGGCATTTCTGATTCCTTATTTTATCTTTGTGACAATTATTGGGTTTTCCGGTGTTGTAGGTGAAATGGCATTTGGACGTGCCATGGAAACGGGGCCTTTAGGGGCTTTTCGGAAGGCGTCGGAGCGTCGGGGCGGCAAATGGGGCGAATGGGTTGGACTGATTCCGGTTTTTGGCTCACTTGGTATCGGTATTGGCTATTCCGTTGTAGTAGGTTGGATTATTCGTTTTTTAGCAGGCTCTCTGACAGGTTCTGTTATGAACAATGATACAGGTGCGTATTTTGGTGCCATAGCAGGTAATTTCGGCAGTGTAGGCTGGCATTTTTTAGGTCTTGCACTGGTATTTACTTGTATGACTTTTGGTGTAGCAAACGGCATTGAAAAACTCAATAAAGTGATGATGCCTGCTTTTTTTATATTATTTGTTGTGTTGGCGGTAAGAATTTTTATGCTTCCGGGTACAGAGAAAGGGATTCAATATTTGCTGTACCCCAACTGGTCCTTGATGGCGCAGCCGAAAACGTGGGTGTTTGCCCTTGGGCAGGCGTTTTTCTCTCTGTCTTTGGCAGGTTCAGGTACCATTGTTTATGGCAGTTATCTGAAAAAATCGGAGGACGTAGTTGCTTGTGCCAAAAATGTTTCT
>CAZCDP010000052.1:0-9397 GCA_964497675.1 uncultured Candidatus Epulonipiscium sp. | reverse complement strand
ATAAAAAATACTACACAATTATATGGAGGCAATGAAAAAATGGCAAAGGCAAAAAATCCTTTTGGTGATGGTCATGCATCAGAGCGGATTGTAGCTAGTATTTTATATCATTTTGGATTGAAAAAAGAAAGACCTATGGATTTTACCATAGATTATAATCAGAATAATTAGATAGGAGGAATGAATATGAAAGAAGAGAGAATGAAGGTACTTGGTTTGTTGGAAAAGGGAACGATCTCAGCAGGGGAAGCGGAGCGTTTGCTTTTAGCTTTGCAAAACTCTGGCGGAAGCACAAGAGAAGGGGTTAGTGCAGCAGTGGGCAGTGCCTTGAGCAAGGCAGGCAGTGCTTTGAATGGTTTGGCAAAAACATTGGGTGAAAAAGCGGAAAAATTAGAGCCGAAGGTGAAAGAAGCTGCAGAAAAGGTTTCTGAAAAAGCTTCGGTGATTATGGATGATGCGAAAACCTATGCGGAAAAACTAAAACAAAAAAGAGAACAGGATGAGGATGAGGAAGATTTCGAAGATGACCTTCAAGATATTCAAGAAATTTTGCAGGAGGAGGAACCCTTGAAAGCCGAGGAGGAAGCAACTTCTGATGAGGATGAAAAAGAGCTTGGAGAAGATGAAATTGCCACTGGTGAGTATATAAAGAATTTGGAAGGCTATATGAATACTATGCAGGCACAGATGGATCAAATCAATAGTGCGGAAAGTTTTCTGAAAGAAGCCTATGGTATGGAAGACGAAGATTTTATGGAGGATGAGGAAGAAAAACCAAAAACAGAACCCATAAAAGAACCGGAAGTATCACAGGAACCACTGGTTTTGGAGGAAACACCAACGGATGAGGAGAAAAAAGAGGATTAAAAAGAGCGTGTTGATAAAATTATTTAAAACTGTGTTTCTCCTTTCCTGTTGTTCCTATTTAGGAGCTTGAACCGACCTCTTTCCTGTAATAAAATTATAAAAATGCTACCGTGCAAAATTTTTGCCCTACAGTAGCGAAGAAAAATATTGTTTACGGAGCGAAGTTATATTTTAGGAGGGACGCGTTATGAGCTATCGTAAGACTAGAACCATAATGTTGGCTGGATTGGGTATTGCTGTGTCAGTTTTGTTAATTGCTGCGGTTATTGATCAGATGTGGCTTATGGTTGTTGGAATGATTATAATGATTTCTGGAATCATTCAATTCTCCATTTTTTACCGCTGCCACTATTGTGGTAAATCTCTTACGTGTATCAGAGGTCCCATTCCTGAGTTTTGTCCGCACTGCGGAAAAGAGCTAAAATAAGTACAGATTATGAACATTCGTTTGATATGAGCATTTTTCTCTCCGTTAAAACTAATTTTGATTATTGCGAAAAAGAGGGCAACCCTACTGTTTATGCGGTTTGGTTGCCCTTTTTCATGTTACTGTCATAATTCGAGGATAGTCCACAAGGAAAGCAGGGCGATTGTTCTATTCAGAAAAAAATTGGGCTTCAAAAGCCTAAGTGTATAACAGCAACTATGGGGTCTGTGAAATAAAGTCTATAAAAGTACCATGAAAGCTTTCTATGATAAAATAAAAATTGTAGGAGGTTTTTGTTATGACGAGAAGAAAAACAGAAAAAATGTCAGAAGGAAAGAAAAACATCATAGCTGCTCTTTTACAGGAGTAGGTATCTAGGATGCATTGAAAGACCTGCTTGGCGGTTTTATTTATGTCACGAGGAAATCAGCTTTTTGTCCTACCGTATTTCCTTCAAGACATTTTGCGTCTTAAAGGAAAGCGTGTCCACTTTATGGACACGCTCAAGGACACAGAATACCGAAATATTCTGTGTCCTTTTTTTTACATCCAGAAAACATCCAAAGGGGCAGAGGTGAAACCGCTCCTCTTTTTTTCTCCGCAATTTTCAACTTATTTTTCTTTTTCGTTAGGTAACTGTATTGGTTTAGCAGGAAGTATTTTGTCAAGAGGGTGAATCTCTGAATCTTCACTATACATTTCGTTGATTTTATAGAGTAATGTCATCAAGCTTTCTGTGAGATGAACATTTTCCACAAGAACATCATCAGGCACCTGCAAATCTACATGACTAAAATTCCATATTCCTTTGATACCCCATTTAGCCAGATTTTGGGCAACCTTCACTGCCTGTGAACGAGGTAATGTCAAAATAGCCACATCAACCTTGTTGTTTTTTACGAAATCTTCCATTTGGTCAATGTCATAAACTTCTACACCACGGATGGTCATGCCGACTAAACGAGGGTTTATATCAAATACGCCAGTGATTACAAATCCACGTTTTTCAAAGTTAGTATAATTAACCAATGCCTGACCGATATTTCCACCGCCAACTACAATCAAATGATACATTTTGTCCAATCCCAAAATTTTCTTGATTTCATTGTAAAGAAATTCTACATTGTATCCATATCCTTGCTGTCCAAAACCACCAAAGTTATTTAAGTCCTGCCGAATTTGGGAGGCTGTGATATTCATTTTTGCACTGAGTTCCTTAGAGGAAATTCTTGTAATATCACTCTCCAGTAAATCGCCTAAATATCTAAAATATCTAGGTAATCTGTTGATTACCGCTGTTGAAATTTTCTTTTCACTATCCATACTATCTAAATCCCTTCATTGCTGACTTGCTTTCAGTATAGCACTCTTGTTATTTTATTGTCAACAATAAGTCTTTTAATTCTATAGATTTTCTGTTATGATAGACCATAGAAAAGGGGAATACGGAGGTTTATTATGATTTTTTCGTGTAAGGACATCCAAAAAGCATATGGTATAGATGTCATTTTGGAGAAAATTTCTTTTCATATAGAAGATAGAGAAAAGGCAGCAATCGTAGGGGTTAACGGTGCTGGCAAAACGACACTTTTTAAGATTTTAACGGGTGAATTATCTGCGGACGGCGGGGAACTTTTTCTCCGCAAGGATGTATCTTTGGGGTACATGGCGCAAAATCAACAAATCGATGGAAAGTGTACCATTTACGAGGAAATGATTTCTGTTTTTCAAGATTTAATTAAAATGGAAATGCAGCTTCGTGAAATGGAAAACAAAATGGGAACACTGACAGGGAAAGAATTGTCGGACAACATGGAGAAATACTCGGAATTACAGCATACTTTTGAGCAAAATGACGGATATGGTTATAAAAGTCGAATCAGAGGGGTGTTAAAAGGACTGGGGTTTGTGGAAAGTGACTTTTCTCAGCCGATTTTTCAGCTTTCGGGGGGCGAAAAAACAAGGGTTTATTTAGGAAAATTATTGCTCTCCCAACCTGAGCTTTTGCTGCTGGATGAGCCTACCAACCATTTAGATATTGAATCTCTCCAGTGGTTAGAGGACTTTTTGCGTGGGTACCTAGGTTCTGTTCTCATTATTTCTCACGACCGCTATTTTTTAGACCGTATTGTGACTAAAGTGATTGAGATTGAGAACAAAAAATCTACTGTTTATGAAGGGAACTATACCTTTTATAGCAGGCAAAAAGAAATCAATCGTCAGCTTCAGCAAAAGACTTATGAGCAGCAGCAGAAGGAAATTAAGCGTCAGGAGGATGTTATCCGCACCCTTCGCTCCTTCAACCGTGAAAAATCCATTAAGCGGGCAGAAAGCAGGGAAAAGGCACTGCATAAAATGGATGTTATGGACAAGCCGGAGAACCTACCGGATAAAATGCGTTTGATGCTGACACCGAAAATCACCAGCGGCACAGATGTTTTGTTCGCAGAGGGGTTAGCCAAAGCCTATGGAGAAACAAAGCTCTTTGAAAATGTAGATTTTGACATCAAAAGGGAAGAAAAGGTGGCCATCATCGGACCAAACGGTGTAGGTAAAAGTACCCTCTTTAAAATATTATTACAGGAAGTGGCACAAGATAATGGCATTGTCCGGTTAGGAACCAATGTCCATATCGGTTACTATGACCAGGAACAGCAGGTGCTGAATGAAAGTAAAACCATTTTCCAAGAAATCTCTGATACTTACCCCACGTTGTCAAATGGGCAGATTCGGAATGTTCTTGCGGCATTTGTTTTTAAAGGGGATGATATTTTCAAACCTATTTCCGCCCTTAGCGGCGGGGAAAAAGGGCGTGTATCCTTGGCAAAGATTATGCTTTCGGAAGCCAATCTGCTGCTGTTGGATGAGCCAACCAACCATTTGGATATGTATTCCAAGGAAATATTGGAGGACGCTCTCAATCATTATGAAGGCACAGTGATTTATATATCCCATGACCGTTATTTTATCAACCGAACAGCGGAAAGGATTCTGGAGCTGACGCCTGTTGGAATCCGGCAGTTTTTGGGAAACTACAGCTATTATCTGGAGAAAAAAGCGGAACAAGCCAGAGAAGCCGCCGAGCTTGCTAAGCTTTCACCGGAGAAAACGGAGGCTGTTGTACTTACTGATACAAAAGCTGATTGGTTGAAGCAGAAGGAAATTCAGGCAATGGAACGAAAGCTTGCGGCAAAAATTTCAAAGATAGAAAATGAAATCGAAGAAACAGAAGGAAAGATTCAGGAATTGGAAGAATTGTTGTTTCGGGATGAAATTAGTTCCGATGCCCAAAAGGCGGCAGATATTTTTGAAGAAAAGACAAAGCAGGAGAATTTCTTAGAAAAGCTCTATGAAGAATGGGGCGAGCTGCAATAAGAGAAAAAAGGAAGGGACTAAAAGTTTTGGTTCCTTTTTTTGTTGAAAGAAAGACTGGGGCTGTCAAAAAGCTACTTGTTATCCCAAAGAAAAGGGGACATCCGAAGGACGGCTTTTGCTAAATGCAAAAGTGCTTGACCACACTCGGAGTGCAAAGAAAAGCTGATTTTTAGGGGCATTTAGCCCTTACAAGAGGGAATTCGTACCTGCTTTCAGACGTTTTGCATCTTAAAGTAAAGGGTGTCCGCTTTTTGACACCTAAAAACTGCCTGTTTGTGAAATTCTCAAAGGGAAACACAAGTCAGGCAGTCTGGGTGAACCATTTTATTTGTTTGCTAAATAAGCGTTTATGTCAGCTAGAAGCTTATTGACATCCATGCCATGAACAAGGCTTGCTTCTTCCAGTGTTTCACCTGCGGAAGAAGGACAACCAACGCAGTGCATACCGGACTGCATCAAAATCATTGCAAGACCTTTGTCTATCATTAAAATTTCACCGATGAGCATATCTTTCGTTACTTGAACTGCCATATTTGTTACCTCCTTATTTTTACATTTTTTCTTTCTGAATAGTTCGTATTATACCCTATTCCCAAAGAAAAAGAAAGGTGTTATGATAAAAATTATAAAATCAACGTTATAAGAGGCTGTTTTAAAAAAAAATCACTGTGGTTTTTCTTTTCCCAAAATGTCCCAGGAGGTGCTTTATGTTCATAGATATTAGCTTTCCCATACGCCCCGAAACCATGGTTTATCCGGGCGACCCGCCTTTTTTAGCAAAACGGCTCAGTGATGCCGGAGATGGTGATTTATCTACGGTTTCCCTTTTTTCCTTGGGCAGCCACCTAGGCACCCATTTGGACGCTCCACGGCATTTCTTTCCTGAAGGTGCAGATGTTGCGTCCATCCCCTTGGAGCGGCTCTGCGGGCGGGCGTTGGTGATTCATATTCCCTATAAGCTCTATATTGAGGATACCGATTTAAAGGAATATGACATCAAGGAAGGCTCCATTGTATTATTTCGTACAGCCAATTCTGCTTTTGACGGCATCCATCCCCTGTCCTTCTATGTTTCCCTTGCACCCTCAGGGGCACTTTTCTTGGCTGAAAAAAAGGTGGCATTGGTAGGCATTGATTACATTACCATAGAGCCTGTGGCAAGTGCTGATTTTTTTGTCCATAAAACCCTCTTGGGGCAAGGGATTCCTATATTGGAAACGCTTTGTTTGGGTCATGCTGAAGCGGGGGAATATGAGCTGTACTGTCTGCCGTTGAAAATAGAAAATGGGGATGCCTGCCCTGTCCGTGCTGTTTTAAAAACATTGGACAAATAAGGGCGGCAAAAAAAGGAGAAAGCAGAACTTATAAAAGAGAAAAACTTTGAATTTTGTAAGGATAAAAAAAGCGGGCAGCGTTAAAGTTGAAACCGAAAGGGTTTTTTCTTTATGCTGCCTGCTTTTTCTCTTTTTTGAATTATTGAATCATTTTAAAGCCTTTGTAATATCTGCAAATGACTTTTCCCAGAATCTCTTTCTTTTCCACAAAGGTATTATGCCAATAACGGGAATCCAGTGAACTGTTACGGTTATCCCCCATCATAAAATACGTTCCTTCCGGAACTTCATAAGGCCCAAAATCGCCCAGGGGCTGTTCTTTTAGATAGCTTTCTGCCAAAGGTGTTTTACTGCCGTTGACATAGACGGCTCCGCTTATGACCTCTATGGTATCTCCCGGCAGGCCCATAACTCTTTTTACATAAAGGGTTTCTCCTGTGGGGTCATCGGGATAGCGGAATATCACAATATCTCCCCTCTGGGGTTCCTTCGTCAAATAGGACAGCCGAAAGGCTATAATTCGGTCATTGGGCATAATGGTATTTTCCATAGAGCCTGTGGGTACGGTTGCATTGACAACCACAAAATTATTGACCGCCCATGCCAGAACCAGTGCAAGAAGAATTGTTTTAATCCAACTGAAAATTTCTTTTTTTATATCCGCGCTCATGTCGCTTCTCCTTAATTTTTCTAAAGTGTATTGTGCTTTTTATTATAACATAAAAAGAAAAAAAGAGTTAGTCGTTTTCAAATATCTTAAAAGAAACGAAAGGTTTTGATGGGAAAACAGTAATAGGGTGTAGACAAAGTCTACACCCTATTACGTTATCTACCCCCCTTTTTGGAAGGTTGATATTAGCTTGTTTTTCCTAAGTATAAATCCTTAATCTGTTTATTTGCCTGTAAATCTGAGCCCTTGCCCTCCAGACCGATGGTGCCTGTTTCCATAACATAACCGTAATCGGCGATTTTTAGTGCCGCATTGGCATTTTGCTCGATGAGCAGTATGGTTACGCCTTCTTCTTCGTTGATTCGTTTTATGATATTAAAAATATCTTTGATAACAAGGGGTGCCAGGCCAAGGCTTGGTTCATCCATCATCATCAGCTTTGGTCTTGCCATCAACGCCCGACCAACGGCCAGCATCTGCTGTTCACCACCGGAAAGGGTTCCCGATAGCTGGAAGGAACGTTCCTTCAGACGGGGAAAAAGCCCATGAACAAAATCAATGTCTTTTTTAATGCCTGCATTATCTTTTCTCAGATACGCACCGATTTTCAAGTTTTCCATAACCGTAAGGTCGGGGAAAACGTGTCTGCCTTCCGGTACCAGTGTGATACCTCTTTTTACAATCTCCTGACTGGTCAGACTGGTCAATTCTTCACCATTATAAGTAATCGAGCCGGAGTAAGGCTTTACCAGCTTTGAAATGGAGCGGAGTGTTGTGGATTTTCCCGCACCATTCGCACCGATGAGTGTAACAATTTTTCCCTCTGGGATTTCCATAGAAATACCTTTCAGTGCTTCAATTCCGCCGTAGCGGACATATAAATCCTTGATTTGCAGCATGACTTATTCCTCCTCTCCCAAATATGCTTTGATAACCGATGGGTTGGACTGTATTTCGCTAGGGATGCCATGGGCAATCTGCTTGCCGTATTCCAGTACATAGATACGGTCGGAAATGTCCATAACCAACTGCATATGATGTTCGATGAGAAGAATCGTCATATGAAAGTCATCTCGTAAACCATAAATAAAGTTTGTCAAGGCTTCCGTTTCTGTGGGGTTCATGCCGGCGGCCGGTTCGTCCAAAAGTAAAAGCTTCGGGTCTGTAGCCAAAGCACGGGCAATCTCCAGACGTCTTTGCAAACCGTAAGGCAGACTGGAAGCGATGTCGTTTTTATGCTCCAAAAGACCAATATATTTCAAAAGCTGCAGTGATTTTTCACGCATTTCCCGTTCTTCCTTTGCGGCTACGGGCAAGTGAAGAATATTGGAAATGATGCTTGTTTTTCCATGAAGATGGTTGGCAATGAGTACATTATCCAGTACTGTCAAATTTTTGAACAGACGAATATTTTGGAATGTACGAGCAATCCCCTTTTTTGCGATTTTATCGGGACGGGAACCACTGATTTTTTTGTCCAAGAAATAGATGTCACCGGAGGTTGGTGTGTAAACACCGGTAATCATATTGAAGGCGGTTGTTTTACCGGCACCGTTTGGACCGATAACAGCAACAATTTCACCTTGGTTGACTTCGATAGACAAATCGTTTACAGCGATAACACCGCCGAACTGCATGGTGGCATGGTCTACTTTTAAAATGGTTTCACTCATTTTGCCGTACCTCCTTTTATCGGAGTTTTTGTAAATTTAGATTTTATTTTTTTAAACCAAGCGGCGATACCGTCCCAGGAGAATTCTTTATTGCCCATTATGCCCTTGCTGTAGAAGAGAACAACAGCCATCAGCAGAACAGAGAATACAACCATACGAAGGCCGGCACGGAATATAGGGATATTTACGCCCATAATTGCCAGAGGTTCGTCGAAGAAACGAAGCCATTCCAGACCGATGGTTACCAAGAAGGAGGCAATGATAGTACCTGTGATACTTCCCATACCGCCGAGAACGATAATAAGCAGGAAGTTATAAGTCAATGTAAAATAAAACTGTTTTGGGTCAACAGTGGTCAGCAGGGAAGCGTATAACCCTCCGGCGATGCCTGTAAAGAAGGCACTGACTGCGAAAGAAAGCTCTTTATGCTTGAATAAGTTAATACCCATTGCTTCTGCCGCTACGTCGTCCTCACGGATTGCTTTGAAGGCACGACCGTAGGAGGAATGGATGAGCAGAGCCATAAACCCGATACAAACAGTGGCAATACCAAAGGGAAGCCACATGGTTTTGATGGGAGGGATTCTGTTGATGCCCAAAGCACCGTTGGTAATAGTCTGTGTATTATTGAACACGATTCTGATGATTTCAGAAAAGCCCAAGGTTGCAATGGCAAGATAGTCACTTTTCAAGCGAAGGACAGGTGCGCCGATGAGTAATGCGATTGCGGCAGAAAGGACTCCGCCAATGAGCAAGGCAACAAAAAAGGGCAACTGTATATTGGCAAGCCAAGGTGCCATAGGTTCGATATAGAAAATGGAAGGACGTAATTCCACGGGAACGGTAAAAATCGCAACTGCGAAGGCACCGATGGACATAAAGCCCGCTTGCCCCAATGAAAATAATCCAGTGAAACCATTTACGAGATTCATGGAAACGCTGACGATGGCATAAATTGCTGCCAGATTTAAAACACGTCTTACATACGCATTGCCAACTATGCCTTTGTCCAGTAAAACCAGAAGTACGACAGCGGCAGCGATGAGTAAAA